>JAKSMO010000031.1 GCA_024400545.1 Bacteroidales bacterium
TGTATTACAATATTTCTGGTTCTACCGTCAGTGTCACCTATCCTGGTAGTCACAGTATTAATTCTTGGTCAGGGTACGCCAAACCTACAGGCCCCCTCACCATCCCCTCCACCGTCACTTATTCGGGCACAACCTATTCCGTCACCTCCATCGGCAATGATGCTTTCCTTGATTGCAGTGGCCTCACCACCGTCACCATCCCCAATTCCGTCACCTCCATAGGCTATGATGCTTTCTATGGTTGCAGCGGCCTCACCACCGTCACCATCCCCAATTCCGTCACCTCCATCAGCAGTTCTACTTTCCGTTATTGCATTGGCCTCACCACCGTCACCATCCCCAATACCGTCACCTCCATCGGCAGTAATGCTTTCTATGGTTGCATTGGCCTCACCACCGTCACCATCCCCAATTCCGTCACCTCCATCGGCGATGGTGCTTTCGCTGGTTGCAGCGGCCTCACCACCGTCACCATTCCCAATACCGTCACCTCAATCAGCAATTCTGCTTTCCGTTATTGCAGTGGCCTCACTACCGTCACCATCCCCAATTCCGTCACCTCCATCGGCAATTCTGCTTTCTTTGGTTGCAGTGGCCTCACCTCCGTCACCATCGGCAATTCCGTCACCTTCATAGACTATGATGCTTTCTATGATTGCCGTGGCCTCACCACCGTCAATTATCTTGGGTCACTCGAAGGTTGGTGCAATATCACGTTCAGCAATTATAGCAACCCTGTCTGTTACGCCCGTAATCTCTCTATTGGTGGCACTCCGCTAACCCATGCCGCAATCCCATCCAGTGTGACCCAAATCAAGCCCTTCACATTCTATAACGACACCGCACTCACCACCGTCACCATCCCCAATACCGTCACCTCCATCGGCATTTCTGCTTTCTATGGTTGCAGTGGCCTCACCACCGTCACCATCCCCAATTCCGTCACCTCCATCGACATTTCTGCTTTCTTTGGTTGCAGTGGCCTCACCACCGTCACCATCCCCAATACCGTCACCACAATCGGCAAGAGTGCTTTCGCTCGTGTACGAAATATCATATATTACGGAACCGCTTCGGGGTCGCCTTGGGGGGCTTTAAGTGTGAATGGTTATGAGGAATATCCCCTGGTTTTTTCTGATGATAGCAAGACCCACCTACTCGGTTGCAATACATCTGCCACCACCGTTACCATCCCCAATTCCGTCACCTCTATCGGCATTTCTGCTTTCTATGGTTGCAGTGGCCTCACCACCGTCACCATCCCCAATTCCGTCACCTCCATCGACATTTCTGCTTTCTTTGGTTGCAGTGGCCTCACCACCGTCACCATCCCCAATTCCGTCACCTCCATCGGTAATTATGCTTTCTATGGTTGCAGCGGCCTCACCTCCGTCACCATCGGCGATTCCGTCACCTCCATCGGCAAGGCTGCTTTCTATGATTGCAGTGGCCTCACCACCGTCACCATCCCCAATTCCGTCACCTTCATCGACACGGCTGTTTTCTATAATTGCCGTGGCCTCACCACCGTCACCATCGGCAATTCCGTCACCTCCATCTGTGACCGTGCCTTCTATGGGTGTGACAGTATTCTTGACATAACCGCTTTGCCGACAATATCCCCTACACTAGGAACGAATGTGTTCACTTGCAGTCGCTCAACCATTGTCAACATTCCTTGCGGCAGCCTGATGTACTATTCGGTTGATTGGGATTATTTCACCAACTTTGTCGGAGGTGACGCATTCTCCGTGAGTGTCGAGAGCGATGCTGCTTCCCAAGGCTCCGTAGCTGTGCTATCGCAACCCACCTGCGAAGACCCACAAGCAGTAGTAAGCGCAACCCCAGCCCCTGGCTACCATTTCCTCCGCTGGAGCGACGGTAGCACGTCAAATCCTTACACGCTTATTGTAGATTCCGACACCTCGCTGATAGCTTATTTTGCGCTTGACGGCACCGAGGGTATCAACAACGTCCAACCCAGCGACTACAGCATTTCTACTTTGGGAAATCAAGTGTTCATCACCGGCACCTCCAACCAGCTTGTCCGTATATTCGACTCCATGGGCCGCCTACTGTCCACCTTCCACACATCTTCCACTACATCGTTCCAAGCCCCCGCCATGGGTGTCTATCTCGTGCAGGTAGGCGACAGCCCCGCCCAGCGGGTTGTCCTCCGCTAACACTTTCTCCGCTGTTGTGGTGCAACGAATATTTTGCGCTAGATTTTGTAATATTTGTCGCTTAATTTCAGAGTGAAAGTAGGTGGCGATAATCGCCACAATCGAAGGTCACGAACACCTTATTATCAAAATTTATGGCAGTGAGTACGAGTGAAAGCGAAGGCGTGCCAACGCCGCCTTTCATCCTGCAACATATCGCCAAATGTATGATAATATAACTTTTAACTTTTATTCTTCTAGAAGTTTTAATTTTAGAGTCAATTCCGCCAACGAGTAAATACAATTTGACGATCAATGCCTTGCTCCAAATGTGGAAAAGAAGTCATTCTTGTTTTTGCTCACGATAGTGAGCGATATTTTTGCGACCGAAGGGAGGTTAACTCCCGCTGGTCGTTGACCGCTCTTTTCTTTACTAGTGATTTATAGTCTAATAAATTGTAATATATGTACATATCTGCTTAATACCCATAGGGTTCTATCACCCCAACGTTACATTGTACCCCCTTCCAGCACAAACCTAAATGCCTATTCGGCATATCATACAGTGGACGGATAATGGAGGGATATGGGACGGATAACGGACCAATAAGGGTTATGAAGTGGAGCTACACTGGAGCTTGGGCGAAATATCGACGGAGCTTCGACGGGACTTCGACGGAGGTAGTGCGGGGTGGAGGAAGGGGGTGATGGCTATGGCGGGATTCTGCCGACGGGTTGTTTATTTTTGGTTGGTACGTTTTTTTTTTGTATCTTTGCATTTGGTACAAGTTGGTGCATGGGCGGCGCGGGGATGGTATTGTGTGCTATGGGTCAGTGCGTTGCACTTGCATATTGATAATAATTAGGATTATGAAGACTTTGGTTTTTGCTACTAACAACAAACACAAGCTGCATGAGGTGAGGGAGATGCTTGCCGGTGTGGTGGAGATTAAAAGTTTGGCGGAAATGGGGCTGGAAGGCGACATTCCCGAAACGGCCGACACTCTGCAGGGCAACGCCCAGCAGAAGGCCGAATGGGTGTGGCAACGCACTCAGCTGGACTGCTTTGCCGACGATACCGGCCTGGAGGTGGACGCCCTGGACGGCGCTCCGGGGGTGTATAGCGCTCGCTATGCCGGCGAGCACTGCTCGTTTGACGACAATATCGACAAGCTGCTGGCAGCCCTTGAGGGCAAGACCAACCGCAAGGCCGATTTCCGCACCGTGATTTGCCTGATGGAGGACGGCAAGCCCCGCTTTTTTGAGGGCAGGGTGGACGGCTGCATACTCACCGAACGCTACGGCAAGGAGGGCTTTGGCTACGACCCCGTGTTTATGCCCGACCATTTTGCCGTTAGTTTTGCCGAAATGCCGCTGGAGGTGAAGAATAAGATCAGCCATCGCGGCAGAGCCGTGGCCCAGCTGGTGGATTATTTAGCTAACTTGAAATAGGGTTATGTATATAGAGGTTTTTCCGCACAAGATAGCGTCGGGTATGGCTATGTCGGATAGTTATATTATGGTGCTCGACGCCCCCGAGGTGAAGAAGCAGGTGCCCGTGCTGATAGGCTCGGGCGAGGCCGAGGCCTTTATTCTGGCCTTGGAGGACAAGGATGTGCGGCGTCCGCTCACCCATGTGCTCTTCAACAAGGTGATGGAGGAGTTTATGCTCGAGCTGAAAAAGGTGACGATTGACCGTTTTGAAGAGGGTGTGTTTTACGCCACCCTGCATGTGAGCGACGGTTTTGCCGAGAAACAGATTGACAGTCGCACCAGCGACGCCATCACCCTGGCCGTGCTGCAGCAGTGCCCCATTTTGATGGATATGAATGTGCTGAACGAGACCTGCATGGAGCCCGGCGCCCTGGAGGGTAATCTGCCCGACAACGATGTGGTGGTGGAGGACTCGCTGGAGGAACTGGAGGCCAAGTTGCACGAATGCGAAGTGAACGAGGATTACGAGCAGGCCGCCGAAATAATGAAGTTGATTGATGAATTGAAGAAACGTTGAAGACTTATGATGCAAAAGATTGACGAAAGCGCCGCCTATATCCGTCAGCGTTTGGACGGGCGCCCCGTGCCGGAAGTGGCCGTGGTGCTGGGCAGCGGACTGGGGCTGATGGCCGACAGGATTGAGGATCCGTTGGTGATACCCTACAGCGAAATACCTAACTTTAAGCGCTCCACTGCCGTGGGCCACAAGGGCAACCTGATTGTGGGCACCCTGGGCGGCAAGCGGGTGATGGCCATGCAGGGCCGTTTTCACTATTACGAGGGCTACACGATGCAGGAGGTGACGCTGCCGGTGCGCGTGATGGCCCGGCTGGGGGTGAAGACCCTCTTTGTGAGCAATGCCGCTGGCGCGGTGAACGCCAGCTATCGTGTGGGCGATATGATGATTATCACCGACCATATCAACTTGATGCCCAATCCGCTGGTGGGTCCGAACTTGGACGAGTTCGGCACCCGTTTCCCGGATATGACCACGGTGTATTCGCGCCGCATCAGACAAATAGCCCTGGCCGAGGCCGAGCAGATGGGCGAACAGCTGCAGCAGGGCGTGTATGTGGCCGGCACGGGTCCTACCTATGAGACTCCGGCAGAGTATCGTTATTACGCTGCCATAGGGGGCGATGCGGCAGGCATGTCAACGGTGCCCGAGGTGATTGTGGCACGGCATAGCGGCATGGAGATTTTTGGCATGAGCATCATTACCAACCAAAGCAACGATTTGAGCGACAGCTGTCTGAACGATGGCGACGATGTGGTGCGCGAAGCCAACAAGGCCGCCGTGAAGATGACCACCCTCTTTGAACGCATTATTGCCAACTTATGATCAAGGCCGCTTTTTTCGACATCGACGGCACGCTGGTGAGCTTTAAGACCCACCAGGTGTCGGAAGGCACTATACGCGCCTTCGACATGCTCCACGCCCGGGGGGTGCGCACGTTTATCTCCACCGGCCGCCCATACTGTCTGCTGCCCCAGATGCCGCTGCAGTTTGACGGCTATGTGACCATGAACGGCGGCTACTGCTTTATGGGCGAGCGGGTGTGCTATAAGAATCCGATACCGCAGGGCGATACCGACCGTTGGGTGCTATATGCCATGGAGCGGGATTTGTGCACTATGATCTTTACGGAACACGGCATGT
Source organism: Bacteroidales bacterium (assembly GCA_024400545.1). GTDB lineage: Bacteria > Bacteroidota > Bacteroidia > Bacteroidales > P3 > Colimorpha. The sequence continues at coordinate 5,317 of JAKSMO010000031.1, forward strand.
TTGTGAACAAGCTGGACGACCCCATGGGGGTGGCGATCAGCGAGGAGGTGAAGATTGATATCCCACCCCTGCTGGCCACCGAGCGGATGCTGGGAATGGAGGCTTATCAGTTTATTGCCGTGATGGAGCCCGAAGAGGATGCCAGGGTGCTGGAACTGCTGCCCCACTGCCGGCTGCCCCGCTGGCATGAGCATTTCTCGGACCTGATAAACTGCAACAACAGCAAGGCTGTGGGCATTGAGAGCATTATTGCGCCGCTGGGCATCAAGCCCGAAGAGTGCATTGCTTTTGGCGACGGCGCCAACGATATTGAGATGCTGCAATACTGCGGCATAGGCGTGGCTATGGGCAACGCCAAGGACGAGGTGAAGCAGGCCGCCAACTATGTGACCACCTCGGTGGATGAAGAGGGAGTGCTCCATGCGGTGGAAACGCTGGGAGAAAGTTGAATAGTGAATAGTGAATGAGGGAATGTAGATTGTAGATTGCTGATTGTAGAGTGGGCTGGCGCGGTTGGCGAGTTGAAAGTTGAATAGTGAATTGTGAATAGTGACTAATGTAGAATTAAGAGCATGGCAACCGCCCCTCAACTAAACAACCAAGCTACTAAACTCCAAAACTTCATCAATTCCATCAACAACTAAGCGATTGGCTCCCGCCCATTCTACAATCTACCCTCTACCCTCCGTTCAGCTTTCCTCGTTGAAATAGACTTTGTAGAATTTGCCTTTCTCGTCTTCGCCCTGCTCGATGAGCTGGCGGTCGCCATGGACGTAGATGTGGAAGTTTTTGTCGAGCTTGATTACGCTCTTGTAGGCGCGTGACTGCTTTTTGACGGCACTCTCGGAGATGTCGTAGGAGTCGGGCATCTGTATGTCGTTCTCCTCCTGATATTGCTGGCGATATTGCTGGAAGCTGTCGATGACTTCGGGCTGGGCGATGACCTCCTCGGCAAACGACTGGAGGTCGAAGTTGTCGTTTTGCTTGAAATAGTTGCTGCAGCGGTTCAGCATATCGGCTTGGTCGGCCTTGCTCACGCCCTCGAACTGCTGGGGCAGCTCGTCGGTGACGAATTTCTTGTAGGCCTGCATCTCGGTGTGGGTGTTGTAGTATTCGTCTTCGCGCTGCCGGAGGCCGAGGAAGGTGTCCTTCCAATACACGGCATCGGTGCTGCGATTGGTGGCGTCCACCACGTTGACCACATAGCCTTTCTCCATATCGGTGTTGAAGATGATGGCACCTTTGTCGAGTTTGGCGGGGTTGATGCCCTGATGGACCTCAAGTCGGTATTCGGCCTGGGCACTCATGTCGCCCTCCTGTCGGCTCCACTGCTCCTGGTCGTGCTGCACTTTGAGGAACGACTCCTTGTTTTCAGACTTGAAGATGCCCACGGCATCCATAGTTTCGCCATTGAGCATACATTGCGAGAAATACACCACCATAAGCTCGCCGCCCTTGATGTTGGCATGGGTGCTGGCATCGTAGAGCTGCTGGGCGATGAGTTTTGATTCCTCCATCAGACAGTCGGGGTCGGCAAAGATGTTGGCGCAACGCTGGTAGATGAGGTTCATCTCCACATGACTCTCGTCGAAGAGGTTGTAGTATTCCTCCACCTTGAAGGGGGTGAGGAAGTAGCGCACAAGGATGTCCTGCAGCTGCTCGGTGAGCTGGAGGGGTGCGTTGGAAAGCACGTAGCCTTCGTCGGTGGCTTTGTTGCCCACGCGGTGCAGGGCCACGGTGTGTATGGAAGATGCGTCGAAAACAGGCATATCTGAAAAAGAGGATTGAGAGATGGTGGGTTATTGGTCGCCGTATTTGGTGATGCGGAACACCCATGCGCCTTTGTTTTTGTTGAGGTCCTCGAAGTCGAGGTTGTTGAGGCGGATGAACAGGGTGCCGGCGAAATAGTAGTAGAGTATGGGCTTGTTGCAGCCGAGGAGGCGCACCTGCGACAGCATAGCGGGACGCGGCATGCCGGTGAGCATGAGGGTGTTGCCCTTGATGCGGGTGGCAATGACGTAGAGGTTGCCGTTGTTGCGGGTGAAGAAGGTGGTGCTGTCTTTGTCGCACATCTTCTTGTAAGGGCGGGAGCCGTAGATGGCCTCGCCGTTCACCTTCATCCAGTTGCCCAGGTCCATGAGGCGCTCCTGCTGGAGCATGGGGATGGTGCCGTCGGCATCGGGGCCCACATTGAGGGTCATGCCGCCGCCTGCGGCCACGAGTTTGACGAAGTGACGGATCAGCGAATCGCTGGTGAGGTAGTTGCTCAGGGGCTCGTTTTTGTTGAAGGCAAAGGACTTGCCGATGCCGCGACATTCGGCCCAGGGGCGCACGGTATCGTCGATGGCGCCTTTGTATTCGGGGGTGCGGAAGCCATGCTGGCCACCGGCGCCCCAGCGGTCGTTGACGATGGCCTCGGGACCCACCAGGTTGTAGTACCACGAGATGAGCTCTTTGGCATGGAACTGGTCGGCGGTGTTCTGCCACTCGCCATCGGTGAAGATAAGGCTGGGCTTGTATTTGCCCACGAGCTCTTTGAACTGGGGTATCATGTATTCGTTGACGTAATCGTCGATGGCGTCGTCGGGGTCCTGCATCCAGATGTGCAGCTTGTTGGTCCATTCGGGCAGGGAATAGTAGAATCCCATCTTCATGCCTTTTTCGCGCACATAGCGGTTGAGGGTGTCAACAATATTTTTGTGCGGACCGGTGACCACGCTGTTCCAGTTGGGCTGGTAACGGCTGTTCCAGAGGCAGTAGCCGTCGTGGTGCTTGGTGACGAGGATGACGTATTTGGCTCCGGCATAGTCGAAGAGATCGACCCACTCTTGGGGTTTCCAGTGCTCGGCAAACCAGGTTTGGGCGTAGAGAGTGTAGAGGTCGGTGACCTTGGGGTTTTGCTTCACACCGTCGCTGTTGCTGAGTCGGCCGCTCCATTGGTCGCCAAGCATATAGCCAAAACGACGGTTGAAGGCCTTCATCTCGTTGGTGCGTATGGTGTCGCCCATCATCAAACCACGGTAAAACCATTCGCCGTAGCCGTCGGGGGTGGAGTAGGCGGGCACGGAATAGAGCCCCCAATGGATAAAGATACCCAACTTGGCATCACGAAACCAGTCGGGGTAGCCACGTTGGTTAATCGACTCCCAGGTGGGCTGGACTTCCTGTGCCTGGCTGCCCAGTCCGAAGCCCAAAATGAATAATACAACCGCAGTAATATATTTTATTTTATTCATAAAATCTTTTTTTACAATGTGTAACAATACAACGGCATATTTCTGCCGAAATGCAAATTTACACTTTTTTTTGCAATTATTCCCTTTTTAGTGCAAATTAGTGGTGGTGTAGGACGGCAATCTGGGCCGAAAGGGGGTGAGCGATGGTGTTTTGGCGGGCTATTGGACCACCAGTTTTTTGACCATGCCACCGTGGCGGCTGGCGATGCGCACAAGGTAGCGGCCTTGGGGCAGATGGGGGAGGACTACGGTGCCGTGGCCTGTGGCCTGGCAGGTGTGCACCAACTTGCCGTTGAGGTCGAGCACTTCGATACGGAGCACTTCGTCGTTGCCTTGGATGAGCAGTTGCGCCGTGCCGTGGGTGGGGTTGGGGAAGAGCGAGCACTGCAAGGCAAGCGGGGGCGTGATGCCCTGGGTGCTGGAGGTGAGGAAAAGGAGGGTGTCGCTGTAGTGGCCGTAGTCGTTGTTGCAGATGCTGCGCAGGGTGGCGTGATACTGGGTGTTGGGCAGCAGGTGGGTGATGACGACACTATCGGTGGCGGTGAAGACATCGAGGTGGCCGTTGTCGTTCCACACGGTTACTTCCCAAGTGTTTGCATTGCCATCTATGCGCCATTGCAGCAGGGCATTGGTGTCGGTGACGGAGGTGGCGTAGAGGTGGCGAGGACTGGTGCAGCGGAGATAATCGAGCACGATGTCATCGACATACAGGAGACTGGTGTCGGCACCGCCCAAGCTCTTGAAAAGGAAGGCAACGTGGCGGCCGGTGTCGGGGTAGTTGGAGAGGGGGATGATGTGGTAAGCGTAGCCGTCGGACTGGTTGATAGTGACGGTATCGATGGGCGAGAAAGTGGTGAAATCGTTGCCATTGGCCATCACTCCCACCACCACGGTGGCCTGCTGGCCACGGCTGAGGCGGGTGCCGAAGGAGAGCATACATTCGGCTACGGAGTAGTGGTAGGACAGCATGGGCAGTGCCAATGTGCTAAAGCCATTGCCGTGCAGGGGGATGGAGAAGGTAGTGGAGGATGAGTCGTTGGCGGGCTGGGCCGAGCTGCCGCAGTTGCTGGTGGTAGTCCAGCAGTGCTGCCAATCGCCATAGGTGATATCGTCGGCACTGAAAGAGGGCGAGAATGGCAGCTGGCTGATAAGGCAGGGGGTGAGGAAATGGGTGCGGCGGAAGGCACCACCATTGTTGATGCAGTCCACCACCACATCCACCTGATAAGCCGAGCCTGATTCGAGGGCGGCGAGGGTGACGCTGGGGGTATCGGTATGCGCTACGGCAATGCTGTCGATGGGCCAGAGGATATTGCGGTATCTCACCGTCCAGGAGGTGGAGAAACCCGTTTCGGTCCAGCTTAGGGTGGCAGTGCTGTGGGTGACGTTGCTTACGGTAAGATCTTCTACTCCGGGGCAGATGGGGACTTCTTCGAGTATCACATCGTCGATCAGCAGTGAGGGATGGTTGGCGTCGAGCCCTGTGATCTTTAGCGCGATATAGGTGCCCCAGTATGCATAGTAGAACAGGCTGGCGGTGTATGTGTGCCACTGGTTGTCGCTCAGGATGCTGACGCTCTCGGCCTCATGGAAGGACTGTGGGTCGGCGGGGTCGGTCATCACACCGAGGACACAGGTGATAGGGTGCTCGGCTTTAAGATTGAAGCGCACCTGCAGCGTGTTGACGGGATAGAGCACCGAGTCGGCAGGGGGCAGCAAGAGGTAAGCGCTGCCGCCGAGGGTGTTCTCGATAAAGAGCATGTGCCTGTCCCAGGGAGCTTGCGGGAGGTGGGTGATGGTGTGGGCCTGAGTACAGCCCAACGTGCTCCAACAGTCGGGCAGGGGAGAAGTGGGATTCTCGAAATCGTGATACTGGGGCAGCGAGGGGGCTCCCATACAGGGAGTACGGATGCCCCGGACGGCAAAGGCCGAAGAGTCGCCGTTGGCATAGCGTTTGGCCACATGCACGGTATAATCGGTATTAGGAGTGAGGTTGAAGAAGGCGAAGTGCTCGTAGTTGCTCACGGTGCGCTGGAGTTGCTCATCGTTTTGCCACAAGGCAATAATCCATAGCGAATCGCCCGTTTCTTTGTCCCACGACACCTCGAAACTGCTGGGGGTGAGGTAGGTGAAACGCAGGTTCTGCGGTATGGAGTCGCTGGCTTGGGCCGTGGCGGCGAGGGCCACGAACATCACAAGAATAAGAATAATCTTTTTCATAGTGCATGATTTGAGAGAGTCAACAGACTTAGCTGAGAATGAACACACCCAACGACTCCATGGCCTCTTTGGCTTTTTGGCCGTCGCCGGTTTTGGTGAAGGCACCCAGGCAGCGTTTGTTGTAGGTGACTTTGAGGTGGCTGAGTTTGGCCGTTTCGACAATCTCGAACTGGATAGCCTCTTGGAACGAGGTTTCGACAATCAGTTCGCCACAGTCGGTCATCTTACCGTCGCAGAGGGTTGGCACTTCGTCGAAACGAATGTATTTGTCGCCTTTGGCGCTGGTGAGGATGCTCATCAGCGAGTCGGTTTTTTGCGCAGGGCAGGCAAACATGAGTCGCTTGTCGGTATGGCGGATGTATTTTTGACCTTGGGTTTTGTCGAGAATCTCGGATATGGGCACTTTGCACACCGTGCCGTCTTCGTAGCAGCACACGATGTAGCCCTTGACCTCGTTTTCGTGAATGGCCAGCACCAAGGATTTGTCTTGGTCGTCGTAGTGGTCGTCGGTGTTGAACTCGAACTTGCCGTCAGGCAGGAATTCCAGATAGCCTGCAATATCGTTGATGTAGTTCTCTTCGTATTCGTGCAGGGTGTTGTTGCGGATCTGGCTGGTCTGTATGGTTTCGATGAGGGGTGCCGACTCGCGGACTGCTGGTTCGGGAGCGGATGTGGTGGAGGTTTTTACCTCGGGCGATTGGTAGGCCTGCTTGTAGGTCTGCTCGTTGCGTTCGGTGCGGGTGTTGATCTGCTGCTGGCGGAAATGCTTGAAGTTTTCGATATCCTCCACTTTGCGCACCGAAGAACCCCGGCGCTCGTAGTATTCGCCATAAAGACTGATGAGCTGGTTGCAGTCTTTGATGTTGACAATCACCACGTCCTCTTCGGCATCGTCGTCCCAAAGAACTTCGAGGAACCGGCGGGCCGCAGCACCCAGGGTATCGTGGATCTTGTTGTTGATATACACCATCAGCTTGTCGCGACTGTTGTCGAACTCGGTCTTGAGGTCCAACTTTAGGCCACATTCGTAGCCAGAGTCGAGCACACCGATATACAGGGTGCCGCCGCCGCTGTTGAGGAAGGCGCAGATCTGCATAAGGATCTCGTCGGTTTGTTTGCGGAGGTTGGCCTGCATGCCCTCGTCGGGAGGAAACACGATGCTGGGCTTGAATTCTATGTTCTGCGATTCTTCGCCGTAGTACTTCTTATTGGACACTTTGCGGTGCAGGCTCAGCATTTCCAATATCTGACTGTAGATGCTCTCGGCCTCTTTCTCGATACCTTCCTCTTTGAGAAGATTGTGGGCCATGACCAGTTTGGCCAGGCGTATCAGCTGGTCGTCGGTGGTGGAATTGCGGAGCTGGGTGATGTAGGGGAAGAGCTCGGGGCGGTTGAGACAACTCACCATCTTGAGCTGCACCAGGGTGTGCTGCAACTGACTGTGGCGCGAGAAGACAGCGGTGTTCTCGTTCTCGATGCGGGTGAGCTCGGTGGCATCAACGCTGCCGGTGTCGTTGAAGTGGTAGAGCAGCTGTATGAGCTTCAGTCGGTTGTCGAAATAATCCACTCTGCTGACGGAGCCGATGATGCGGGCCAGGGTGCGGCAGATACCATAGTAGTTGTAGGCCTTCAGGTAGTCGTTCTCGAAAGAGGCTTCCTGCTCGATGATGGAAATAAGTTCGCCCACATGGTCGGAGCTGATGCTGCGGAAATCAGATACCTCCAGGTGCTTCACTTCCTGCTCGTCCTCAGGGGTATAGTATTTCTCGTCGCAGCAAAGGGCCATGAGGTTGGAGAAGCACTCTTGGGTGGAAGCCACACGGTAGTCGCTCACGCATACAAACTCGCATTGGATAAAGCCATTGATGAGGTTCTTGTCGGGATTGTTGGCCTCGATGATGTTGCCTTTCTCAAAAGTGCTCCAAGGCTCGGTTTCGCCAGGCACCACCACCGATACGGAAAAACCATATTCGTCAACACCTACATATCGGTGCACCATCTCGTTGTAGTGGTGCACACGGCACTGCACGGGATAGTTGGAGTCTTGCTCCCAGTCGTCCTGATGGCGGTGTGATATTTCGGAAATCACCTGGTTGATCATAGTGAGCTGGTAGCGGCCTTGGGGGTCTTGCCTCATCACCTCGCCGGTAAGGATGAAATAGCTGCCATTGATGGTGCGGAAATTGTTGACCGTGATGCCGGGGACGTGATATTTCACAATGTGATCGACCGAAATGGTGCCTTGTGCCGTTACCCCGTGGTGGTCGAGGATGTCGCAAAGGAAGGTGGTGGCATTAATCTGTTTGCGTACCACAAAATTCACCCTGTCGCCGTTGGCGTAATAAATGGTATCGTCCACGTTGTGAATGGCATGCACGTCGCGGCTGAATAGCTGCTGGTCAATCTCGTTCCAGATGGCCACGGTGCGCGATATACTGTCGGTCACCTTCTCCTTGATGCGGTTGGGCACTCTCACCTGGAGGTTGTTCCACAGGTTCATGGTGGAAGAGAGGGCGTTCTCGGTGTTGGCGATATCAATGTCGGCGGGTGCAATGCAGATACCGTCGGGGGTGATGTTGATCAAGGCTTTCTCGCCACGGTACTGCAGGGGAGTGAGCGCCGAGTCCATGGTGGAGGTGTATTGGTTGTAGAGGATGTTGGCCAGACGCTTGGGGTCGTCCATGCTGCTCATCTCGTTGGTCATAGTGGTGTCGGTAATGCCCACGAGGTTTTTGTAGGCAATGTCGAGCATGGTCTTGGGTTTCTGCACCTCCATTTCGGAGGCGTAGCGGTAGAGCATGGCGCGGTTCAGGCGGTCGTCGTACATGCTCATGGAGGTCTCGTCGGTGAGACCTTGCTGCAGGCTCAAGGCTTGGATGATGTTGGACTTCAATACATCGCGCGACACCCCCTTGGAGGCTACGTTGAGATGCTGGCAGTAGTATTCCAGCAAGGCTATCCATTCGCCCGACAGCTTCTCTTCCTTCCAGAAATCAAGGTCTTTGCTGCGGATGGTGTCGAAAATGGGTTTGGCAAACTGCTCCATCAGCTCCGGTTTCAGCAGGAAGATATACATCATCAGATGGAATCTCTTGTGGGGATGATAAAGGCATCCGGAAGTCTGCAATTTCTGCAAAATCTGTTGGATAAATCCTTCGGCCTCGCCGCTCTTTATCATATTGAGTGCCTGAGAGTAGTACTCCACATTCTCGATAATCATCACCACGCGGCTTGTGAGAATGTAGCGTTCGCTCTTGGGCAGACTCTGCATGTAGTTGGTGTCTTCCAAAAGCGACTTGCAGAAGTCGGTGATCAGCGATAAGATTTCGGGGCGCTCGGCCACCTGGGCCTGTCTTTTCTCGGCCCAGTCCATACATTTAAGGTCATAGAGCTCCGACGATACGTCTTGCAACATCAGGTCGATAACTCCGTCGTAGGCATCGTCGGTCAGGTTCATCACCTTGCGGATGCTCTCTTTGTGTAGGGTCAGCCCGTCGGTGTCAAGGGGCAGGGCTTCCAAAATTTCCACCGTTGGGTGCTTGCCGCTAATAGACTTCACGCGGCAGCGCACCTTGGGGGTAATCACAGTATCAATGGTAAACACCCTTTCGGCGTAGGCCGTATATCCCCATGCGTCCAGCAACTCGTAGTTGTCGCGATTGGCTCGCACGATGTCAAATATTTGCTCTTGCCCTACTTTATAATGTTGGCTGATAAGCGCCGAATAATTTTGCTCTATATATGTTCCCAGCGAGGTGGTCTTTACTATACAGTCGATCGTGACTGGTGGATTTTCGCCATATTGTTCCGGCACTTGTTTCACCGGCCATTGGGCACCATTATATTCAACTATAAATCTTCGGGCCTGCTGGTCCGTCCTCAAAATCTTTAATTTAATCGACTCCATGGTTTAATAATGTTATATTATTTTGTGGTATGTGTTATTATTTTTCGCGGTTCAGGCGTTCTTCTCTGGCGGCTTTCCTAAAAGCCTCACGTTCTTTCCATTCCTCTTCCGATGTGGAGAGAGCCATGTCGATCATCTCGTCAACCCCGATATGATGGTGTCGGCAATGCTGCTCGTGTCGGTGGATGGCCAAAGGATATTTGTTTTTTAATTCCATATATTCATCATTGAACGACACTTCCCATTTCATACTCTCTTTCCTTTTGTGGCGTAGCATTCCGCGCCACATTTGCAGATAGCTGCTGCGGTCGGCCACAATAAATATGGTGAGTATTGCCCACACTGGGCCTATGGCGGCAATAATGACTCGGATGGTAGGCGTTTGGGCCATGTGCAACGATACCCAAATGGTCACATAACCCAGTGCCAATACGGCGAGGAAGAAAATAGTAAGCAATGCCACTCTCAGTTTGGCGTTGCGGTGATGATTGTGATTTGCCATAACAAATGTCTTAATTTGTTGGTTGTTAAATATTTTATTAAACAAAAGAAATAACAAAAACAGGCAGTAGGTGCGTTTTCTAATGCCAATTTTGGGAGTGCAAAATTACATATTTTTCCTCAAATATGCAAAAGTTGAGGGATTTTTTTTCCGCTCAACCATCAGACCACTCATCACCGATCACCAAATCAACCGTCAGATCACCGATCACACATCACAGTTCACCATCAAAAAAAAGTTATCCATCGCAAAATAAAAATAAGCAAATTTCGTTAAATTATTTTGAATACTTATAATATGCGAAAAATACTGTCACTCATAATCCTCTTTACCCTCTTGACCACCAATGCGTTGGCTCAGGATAAGGCTCTCATGGCCGACTATCAGTCGCAGTTGCAGGCACTGTTTGAGGATGTTTATAATGCCCCCACCGATAACCAGCGCTACCATGCCAACGAAACCGCCGTGAATCTTTTTCTAGAGGCGCTGGCGCAAGACAACTCCTTTAAATGGCAGTGGGATTTTGGCAACAAAGTGTCGGTGCTTACTTCCTCCGACAAGAAGTTTCGTATTTTTACCTGGCCTGTTGTCAACGATGAGGGCGAATACGAATGTTTCGGACTGGTGCAGGCCAAAGACGAACGCACCGACGAGTATAACGTGGTGGTGCTTAACGATAAATCGCAAGATATTGTTAACCGACAAGAAGATATTTTGACTCCCGACAACTGGTTTGGCGCCGTTTACCAAGAGCTGATTACCACCACGCACGACGGTCGCACCTTCTACACATTGCTGGGGTGGAGCGGCGTGGACCTTCTCACCCAGCGCAAGGTTATCGAACCCATCCTTTTCAAGTCGGGACACAGCATGCCCACTTTCGGACAAAATGTTTTTAAAAAAGAACGAAACTGCCGACGTATCGTGTTGGAATACACCCACGATGCTATGGTGAACCTGCGTTTTGAAGAACAATATGTGCGCACCGTGGAGCGTATGCGTGCCAAACGTACCGGCGTGGCCAAGCCCCAGTATGGCCGCCAGCCTTATCCTCCCAAGAAAGGAAAGAAGGGCAAGAACGCCAAAAAAGGCAAGAAACGCCCCAGTCGTGTGGTGGCCACTGCAGCACGCACCTCGCAGGCTGTAAACGAGCGCGTAACCTCAGGCCCTTCCACCAAGACTCACGACGAAAAGCTGAAGATGATAATCTTCGACGAGGTGGCTCCCCAGGTAGTGGGAATGGAAGGCCTTTATCAATATTATGTGCCCTCAGGCGTAGAGCTGGCCTATGTGTTTATCGACGGCAAATGGGTGCTGCGCGAAGGTGCCCAAGGCCGTGTGAACAACAAACGCCTCAACAAAGACTTCGACAAACCCATCGAGAAGCAGGCTCCTTCCTATAAGGTTGAATAACTCACCTGAAACCGTGGTTTTAAATTGATTACTAGTTAGTACTCCCTCATTCAATTCGATTCAATGCCCATCCTTGATCATATCAACAACGTACAAGATCTCCGCACACTCAGCACTGACCAACTCAAAGACTTAGCCAACGAGCTCCGTCATTTCATCATCGGCACTTTGTCGCAGCATCCGGGCCATCTGGCCTCCAGCTTAGGCACGGTGGAGCTAACATTGGCCCTCCATTATGTGTTTAATACGCCCGACGACAAACTTGTTTGGGATGTTGGCCATCAGGCCTATACCCACAAGATTATCACCGGACGACGCAATCAGTTTGCCACCATTCGTACCTATGGCGGACTCAGTGGCTTCCCCAAAATGGACGAATCGCCTTTCGACGCTTTTGGCACAGGTCACAGCTCCACCTCTATCAGCGCCATTCTGGGCATGGCCACGGCATCCAACCTTCAAGGCAACACCCAGCGGCAGCATATTGCCGTTATCGGTGATGGATCAATGACTGGCGGCGAAGCCTTCGAAGCCCTCAACAATGCGGGCGTTTCCAAGGCCAATATGATTGTGGTACTCAACGACAACGGTATCTCTATCGACAAGGCTGTGGGCGGACTCAACAAGCATCTCACCCGCATTACCGCCTCGCCACAATACAACCAGCTCAAGGAAAAGGTGTGGAACCGTTTGGGAGGCAATGATGCGCAGCCAAGCAAGCGTTTCGCCAAATCGCTCAATTTCCTCAAACGTGCCACCTTTGTGGCCAAGACTGCCGCTTTGGGCGCTCCCAATCTCTTCGAGTCGTTGGGCTTCCGCTATTTCGGACCTATCGACGGACACAATATCGAAGAACTTGTGGGCGTGCTCTCGCAACTCAAAGAAATCAAAGGTCCCAAGCTCTTACACATAGTCACCAAAAAAGGCAAGGGCCTCCGTCAGGCAGAAAACAATCCTGTCACCTATCACGCCCCCGGACGTTTCGATTCCGAAACCGGTGTGCAGATTAAGAGTGCGACCTCCAACGCACCGCTCAAATACCAAGATGTTTTTGGCCACACTATCATCCAACTGGCCGAGCAGAATCCCGCCATTGTGGGCATAACTCCTGCCATGCCAACGGGTTGCTCGCTCAATCTCATGATGGCCCAGATGCCCCAGCGCGCTTTCGATGTGGGCATAGCCGAGCAACATGCCGTTACCTTTGCCGCCGGCCTTGCCGCCCAAGGCATGACCCCCTTCTGCAATATCTATTCGTCCTTTATGCAGCGGGCCTACGACCAAATCATTCACGATGTCGCCCTGCAGCGTTTGCCCGTGGTTATCTGCCTTGATCGTGCCGGTATTGTAGGCGATGACGGCCCCACACATCATGGAGCCTTCGATATGGCATGTTTGCGTCCCATTCCGCAACTCACCATTTGTGCCCCCATGGACGAGCACGAGCTGCGCAACATGATGTACACCGCCCAGCTCCCTGACCAGGGTGCCGTGGTTATCCGTTATCCGCGAGGACTCAGCGTACATCCCGATTGGAAAAACGATTTCCAGGCGCTCCCCGTGGGCAAAGGCCGTTGCATTAAGTCGGGCTCCGATGTCGCAATACTCTCCATCGGACACATAGGCAATGCCGCCCTGCAGGCTGCCGAACAACTTGCGTCGGAGAATGTGAGTGCGGCAGTATATGATATGCGATACTTAAAACCAATCGATACGGAGATTCTTGATGCAGTTGCTACCCAAGGGTTTAAACGTGTTATTACCATCGAAGACGGAGTAAAGAAAGGCGGCTTGGGCAGTGCTGTGTTGGAGTATTTTGCCGAGCAGGGCTATCAGGTTCCTGTCACGGTGCTTGGCCTGCCCGATGCCTTTGTCACCCACGGCCCTGTGGCTCAGCTTCATCACGACTGCGGTATCGATGTTCCCGCCATCGTCCAGGCTGCAAAAGGTCAATAGTCCAGCCCTTGCTGAATTAAGCTAGCCCACACCTTTCAAGGCCTTTGGACAATCGGTAAGATGATTGACCAAAGGCCTCCCAAACTGCTCTGATGAACAGAATGGCATAGCCGCACTCCCACCGAAGTAACGCACATTCTACGGTGATTCTACGGTTATTGTTCGGTTATATAGAGCGTAGCATCACCGTAGGATGACCGTAGAATGACCGAACCATCAGCGATGGCAGTGGGTGTTTGTTCCGGAATCATGGTTGTATATGATTGTTACTTTGAATTTTTAAGCCTTGGCAAAACGAAAGATTATTGCCCTACGCAACTTTGCAAGAAAGGATCAATTCCGCCAACGAGTAATAGTACAATAGGCTGTGTTGGCGGCTCAAAATTCTTAATTTTTAATTATTATTAAGGATAAATTTTGTCATATTAATATTTTTTAGTATTTTTGTATTTTCAGTGTAAAATGATTTGCATTGAAAATTAATGAATTGCAATTTTTAGTAGAGAAATAAAATAATAAAAATATAAAAATAATCACTATGACCCCTTCACACATCGAACACATCGGCATTGCAGTGACCAATTTGGACGAGGCTATCCGCTATTGGGAAGACGTAATGGGACTGAAATGCTACGCTATTGAAGAAGTGACCGACCAGAAAGTTAAAACTGCTTTTCTCAAATGCGGCGAAGTGAAGATCGAACTCCTCGAACCCACTTGCCCCGAAAGCACCATTGCAGCTTTTATTGAGAAAAATGGTGGCAAAGGTGGTATGCACCATATCGCTTTTTGCGTGGAAAACACCGACCAGGCACTCAACGACGCTAAGGAGAAAGGCGTACGCCTTATCGACCAGCAGAGCCGTGGTGGCGCCGAAGGTCTCAAGATTGGTTTCCTCCATCCCAAGAGCACCCTGGGTGTACTCACCGAACTGTGCTGCAAATAATCACAGCTCACCAATGAGCCAACTCTTATTAAATCGATTAACAACCTTTTAAAATATTCAAATATGGCATTTGAAGATAAGATTAAAGAACTTCTCGACAAAAGAAGTGAAGCCAAAATGGGCGGCGGCCAAAAGCGCATTGACAAACAGCATGAGCAGGGTAAACTGACCGCACGCGAACGTATCGCTCTCCTCCTCGATGAGGGCTCTTTCGAAGAATTTGATATGTTTGTAACCCACCGCTGCGTCAATTTCGACATGCAGAAACAGTCCTTCCTCGGCGACGGCGTGGTTACTGGCTACGGCACCATCGACGGCCGTCCCGTATATGTGTTTGCTCAGGACTTTACCGTTTTTGCAGGTAGCTTGAGCGAAACTATGTCTCTCAAAATCTGTAAAATCATGGATCAGGCCATGAAGACTGGCGCTCCCGTCATCGGTCTTAACGACTCGGGTGGAGCTCGTATCCAGGAGGGTTGCTCTTCGCTCGCAGGTTTTGCCGAGATTTTTGAGCGCAACATCCTTGCCTCTGGCGTTGTTCCTCAAATCAGCGCTATCTTCGGTCCTTGCGCCGGTGGCTCTGTCTATAGCCCTGCGCTCACCGACTTCATCCTCATGTCCAAACAGAACAGCTACATGTTCCTTACCGGCCCCAAGGTGGTGAAGACCGTTACCGGCGAGGACGTTACTGTTGATAAGCTTGGTGGCGCCCTTGTGCATGCAACCAAGAGCGGTGTGGCTCATTTTGTAGGCGAAACCGAGGAGAAGTGCCTCGCACTCATCCGCGACCTCGTTAGCTACATCCCCTCCAACAATTTTGAAGAACCTCCCTTCGTTCCCACACAGGATCCTATCGACCGTCTTGAGGACAGCCTCAACTCCATCATCCCCGAAAACCCCAACCTGCCTTACGATATCAAGGAGGTTATCCATGCCATCGTTGACGAAGGCCGTTTCCTCGAAGTTCACGAGCGTTTTGCTCCCAACCTGGTAGTGGGTTTTGCCCGCATGGGCGGTCATAGCGTTGGTATTGTTGCCAACCAGCCCAAGGCAATGGCCGGTGTGCTCGACAGCAACGCTTCCCGTAAGGGTGGCCGCTTCGTGCGCTTCTGCGATGCTTTCAACATTCCTATCGTCACCCTCGTTGATGTGCCTGGCTTCCTTCCCGGCACCGGTCAGGAATACAACGGAGTTATCGTCCATGGCGCCAAGATGCTCTTCGCCTATGGCGAGGCTACAGTGCCCAAGGTCACCGTTACCCTCCGCAAGTCCTATGGTGGTGCGCATATCGTTATGAGCTGCAAACAGCTCCGTGGCGACATCAACTATGCTTGGCCTACCGCTCAGATTGCCGTTATGGGTGCTAGTGGTGCCGTTGAGGTTCTCCAGGGTCGTGCCCTTAAGGATATCACCGATCCCGAAGAAAAACAGAAATTCATCGCCGAAAAAGAGCAGGAGTACAACGACCAGTTCGCCAATCCTTACAATGCTGCCAAGTTTGGCTACATCGACGATGTTATCGAGCCTCGCAACACCCGCTTCCGCATCATCCGTGCCCTTCAGGTGCTCTCCACCAAGAAGGACAGCCTGCCCATGAAGAAGCACAACAACATCCCATTGTAATAGGCTATTAGCTCGTGAGCGGTTACCTCAAACCTGTCCTCAGGGCTCAATATCTATTATAATTGAATAATACATATTATTAACCAGGGGCGTTGCCCCATAAAACAAAAAACAACACAAAATGAAGAAAGTTTTCTTTACCGCTTTTGTAGCTGCCGCTTTCGCTTTCGGCATGACTGCTTGCAACAACAATGCTCCCGCTGAGGAGGTGGTCGATACCGAGGCTACTGTCGAGGTATGCGAACATGAGTGCCATCACGAGTGCGCTTGCGAGGACACCACCTGCGCTGCCAACAACTGCGAGACTTGCGTTAACCGTGGCACCGAGAACTGCTGCAAGGCTAAGTCCGGTCAGGAGCCCTGCTGCGCTCACCAGCACGAAGGTTGCTGTGGCGAGCACGAAGGCTGCGCTCATCAGCACGAAGGCTGCCAGCACCAGCACGAAGGTTGCTGCGAGCACGCTAAATAATTAGCCGCTCCAGCCAGAGTGAAACCATGGGGTGCGGCAGCTAGGCCGCCCTCATGGACATCACTCCTAATCGTCCGAAAACTTACATTTTGACTGTTATTTTTAAACTTGTAAAATGAATAAGATCTATAAACCAATAGTTGCACTCCTTGTTGGCCTATTCCTTATGGCAGGCAATGTGGTGGCTCTCCCTCAGGAACCCACCGCTGCCAGTCCGGCCAATATGCCGGAGGCTGTCGAGGCTTGTATGGCTCCTGCCAGCATCAACTTCTCTGCCAACAATGCGTGCTTTCTGCCCGCTATGGGTCTCTTTGTAGTTATCGATAGCGTTGATTGCGCTGTCGATGTCCTGGGTCGCACTGCCGACGCTTGGACCGCCCTCGGCCGCTACACCACCGATGTCTTTAAAGGTCGTCACGACCTCAAAAACATCCTCCGCCCCAAGTCTGTCATCACTATGGGCGACAAGCTCATCGTCCTGGCTAGTGCCCAGACCGACTCCTCCTTCCTTGCTATTATCGACCTTGCCTCTGTCAGCGAGCAGATCCAGCCTGTTGCCCAGGTGGGTTTCCCCTGCAACGCTTTCGCTTGTCAGGTCAACGAGTTGGCCAACGAGATTGTTGTTCTTGGCAAAAATCCTGTGGGCTACGACATCAACACCGTAAGTCTTGCCGCTGGTATTGAGGGCATCTCGGCTTCCTCCAAATTCCACTATCATGTGCCCAAACAGTCCGAGGTCATCCAGCAGGCCGACCCCAAAGGTGCCGGCCTTGCCATCGTGTGCATCGTTGTGGTGTTCTTGGCTCTTGTCATCATCGTGTTCATCATGAACTTCTATAGCTCCACCATCCGCAAAGTGCAGGAAGGCAAGCCCACCGCAGCAGCCAGTACCGATGCCGATGTTTATGCTGCTATTGCCGCCGCCCTCTATCGTTATCAAGAGGAGCAGCACGATGAAGAGGAGACCATCCTCACTATTCAGAAGGTTGAGCGTGCTTGGACTCCTTGGAATGCCAAGTACTACAACATGAACCATTTCTTCTCCAACCGCGGAAAATAATAATACCCAAATAAGCTGTAAGGTCCTAGTGCGACCTTATTACTTAAACAAAAAATAAAAAGACCATTTTATGAAACAGTATAAATTCCACATCAACGGCACTGCCTACGAAGTCAAGATCAACGAGGTAGAAGGCCAGGAAATAAAAATGGAAGTCAACGGCACAGCTTACAATGTGACCCTTGAAAAAGAAGAGAAACCCAAGCCCCACACCACTATCGTATCCGAGCGTCCCGCAGCCCGCGTTACCGCTGCTGCTGGCGATGTTCAGCGTTCCTCGGCACCCAAGCCCGGCACTG
Source organism: Bacteroidales bacterium (assembly GCA_024400545.1). Classification (GTDB taxonomy): domain Bacteria; phylum Bacteroidota; class Bacteroidia; order Bacteroidales; family P3; genus Colimorpha. Next base: position 22,948 of record JAKSMO010000031.1, read on the forward strand.
CTGCTGGTGGTACCAAGATTCAGAGCCCCCTGCCCGGCACTATCATCGATGTGCTCGTTAAGGTAGGCGACACCGTAAAGGAAGGCCAGACTGTGGCTATCCTCGAAGCCATGAAGATGGAGAACGCCATCACTGCCGATATTGATGGCACCATCACTTCTGTCGATGTCCGTCCTGGCGATAGCGTGCTCGAAGGCGCTTCCCTCGTAGTCATCAGTTAATGAATTTCCCAACCATCATTGTTATGTGACCATTCACATGGTCACATAACATCAAATACAACACTTACAAAAAATGTTTACACTATTAGCAACAAGTGGATTCATGGATTTCATGTCCACCCAGCTCGTACAGTTCTGGCAATACACTGGTTTTGCCAATGTCACCTGGGGCCATATCATTATGATCCTCTTTGGCCTCACATTCATCTTCCTGGGCATTCGTTATGAATTCGAGCCCCTGCTCCTTGTGCCCATCGGATTTGGTATGCTTGTAGGCAATATTCCTTTCTATCCCGGACTCAAAATAGGAATATATGAGTCGGGCTCCGTGCTCAACATCCTATATCATGGTGTGCAAAACGGATGGTACCCGCCGCTTATCTTCCTGGGTATTGGTGCTATGACCGATTTCTCGGCCCTGCTGTCCAATCCCAAACTCTTCCTTATCGGTGCAGCCGCACAGGTGGGTATTTTTGCCGCCTATGCGGTAGCTTTGGCCTTGGGCTTTGCTCCCAACGAGGCAGGTGCTATTGGCATCATTGGTGGTGCCGACGGCCCCACCGCCATCTTCATCTCCAGCCAGTTGGCTCCCGAGCTTATGGGTGCTATCGCCGTGTCGGCCTATTCCTACATGGCTCTTGTCCCCGTCATCCAGCCTCCCATCATGCGCCTTCTCACCACCGATAAAGAACGTCGCATTCGCATGAAGGCGCCCCGTCAGGTTTCCAAACTCGAAAAGATCCTTTTCCCCATCATCGGTTTCCTGTTCTGCGCATTCATCGTTCCTTCGGGCATTCCCCTGTTGGGCATGCTTTTCTTTGGTAACCTCCTCAAAGAGTGTGGTGTCACCAAGCGCCTCAGCGATGTGGCTTCCAATGCCGTTGTCAACATCTGCACCTTGCTTATCGGTATCACCGTAGGTGCTTCCACTCAGGCTACCACCTTCCTCACCGGACGTTCCGTGCTCATCTTCCTCTTGGGTGCGTGTTCCTTCATCGTGGCCACCTTCTTTGGTGTGCTTTTTGTCAAGGGCATGAACCTCTTCCTCAAAGAAGGCAACAAGATCAACCCCCTTATCGGCAATTCTGGCGTCAGCGCTGTGCCCGATGCGGCTCGAGTATCCAACAATGTGGGTCTTGAATACGACAAAACCAACTATCTCCTCCAGCATGCTATGGGTCCCAACGTTGCTGGTGTTGTCGGCTCTGCCGTAGCAGCAGGTATCCTGCTCGCCTTCCTCCACTAGTAGCGACGCTGTCACCTACAGTATAAAACACAAAAAAACGCACCACGGTGCGTTTTTTTGTGTTTTTGCGTAATTAAGTCTTGAAATTCCAGCTAAATAAATTGCTTAAATACCCATTTGCAATACAAAACCAAGAAAAAAATGCAATTTTTTTATATTTTTTAGTTTGCTGTAAATTAGTGTATTGAATATGGTATTTATTTGCTCTCCTTGTTATAGTATGTAGTAGTGCAGTGAATTTGCACAACTAGGTTGTACCTTTGCAATCGAAAAAAAACAGGAAGAATATGAGTTACTTCTTCAATTATATTAAATGTTAGTTACAAGGCTAAAACAAGTGCGTGTTTAAAAAAAAGCCCGAGCGCCTCCGAGTTCTTCGAAGGCGCTTTTTGTATTCAGTAACTTCTTATACTACAAGATGGAGTAATATTTTTGACTTGGTGTTGTTTTATCTATCTTATTTTCATTTAAATATGTGTCATTTTTAATATTAATTATGGTATGTCAGTTTTTTTTCGTAAATTTGCAATTTAAATATTGTTCAAAATAGTATAAAGCGATATGACAAAGGCATAAATCGTTGCTAAAATTGCTCTTAAATCTGATTGCTATAGCAACCATTTCGAATATGCCAAATATGAGTATCAACCGGCAAAATGATGTAATATGGAAAATTCTCACAGCCAAATAGTCTCCCTCATCTGGAACATTGCGGATGATGTCCTCCGCGATGTGTTTCTTCGCGGACAATATCGTGATGTCATCCTGCCCATGGTGGTTCTGCGCCGCCTCGATGCCCTGCTCGAACCTACCAAGGAAGAGGTGGAAGCCGAGATCAAGGACAACGGCGGATTGGAAGGTCTCGACGAAGGCATCCTCACCGACATCACCGGGCTCACCTACTTCAACAGTTCTAAGTGGACGCTGAACCGCCTGAAATCGCAGGCCACCGACAACAACGACCTGCTCTACAACAACTTTGTGGAGTACCTCAACGGCTATAGCGAGAATGTGCGCGATGTGCTCAAGAATTTCGAGTACTACAACAAGGCCCGCAAGCTGGCCGACAACGACCGCCTGCTCTCCATGATTGAGCGTATCACCGACCCCCGCATCAATCTGACCGACAAGGATGCCACCGACCCCGATGGCTTGCTGCTTCCGGCACTCACCAATGTGGGCATGGGCACCGTCTTTGAGGAGCTGCTCCGCAAGTTCAATGAGGAGAACAACGAGGAGGCTGGTGAACACTTCACGCCCCGCGATGCCATCTCCCTCCTGGCCCACCTCATCTTTGAGCCCGTCAAGGACAACCTGCCCAAGATCATCACCCTCTACGACCCCGCCTGCGGCTCGGGGGGTATGCTCACCGAGGGTCGCGAGTACCTTCTGGGCATCGGCGTGAAAAGCAGCGCCATCCAGCTGTCGGGCACCGAGATCAACCCCGAGACCTACGCCATCTGCAAGTCCGACCTCATCATCAAGGGTGTCGATCCCAGCGGCATGCACCTCGGCAACACCATCACCGATAACGCCTTTGCCGACAAGTCGTTTGGCTATATGCTCACCAATCCCCCCTACGGCAAGTCGTGGAAGACCGACAAGGAGAAGATTTATCATGACAAGGCTCTCTTGGACAGTCGTTTTGAACTGCCCCTGACCAACTTTGCTGGCGAGGAGGAAGTGCTGGACAGCACCCCGCGCACCTCTGATGGCCAGCTGCTGTTCATCCTGGAGGAGGTGGATAAGATGAAGCCTCTCGAATACCAGCCCCAGGGCTCGCGCGTGGCCTCCATCCACAACGGATCGTCCCTCTTCACTGGCGATGCTGGCAGTGGCGAAAGCAACATCCGCCGCTACCTGGTGGAGAACGACCTGGTGGATGCCATCATCCAGCTGCCCAACAACATCTTCTACAACACTGGCATCAGCACCTACGTGTGGATCCTGACCAACAAGAAGGCCGCTAACCGCAAGGGCAAGGTGCAACTTATCGACGCCTCCAAGGCCTTTGAGAAGCTGCGCAAGAACCAAGGCTCGCGCAACTGCACCATCTCCGACCAGTACCGCGACGCCATACTCCGTGTGTATATGGATTTCGTGGAGCAGGAGCAGGGCGGTCTGTCCTCCAAAATCTTCGATGGCGACGATTTCCGCTACTACAGCGTCACCATCGAGCGACCCTTGCGACTGAAGAGCCAGTTCAACGCCCTCAAGATAGACGAGATGCTCTACGACAGCAGCGACCTCGACATGAGCAAATGGCTCTACCAGACCTATGGCAACCGTGTGTTCTTAGGCCTCGACGCCGAGGTTCCCGCAATCAAGGAGTATCTGAACGAGAACGAGATAAAGATGACCGACAAGAAGCTGGCCAAGCTCATCTCGGTCAAGGCCTGGGAAGACCGCCGCGCCCTACAAGAGGCAGCCAAGGCGCTGATGAAAGCCATTGGCACAGAGGTGTTCATGGACTTCAACCTCTTCAGCGAGAAGGTGGCCGCTGCCGCCAAAGCCCTCAAGCTCGATGTGAAAGGCACTGCGCTGAATGCCATCGCCCGCGCCATGTCGGTGACCGACCCCGAGGCCGCACCCGTCATCAAGAAAGAGCACAAGGCCAACAGCAAGGACATCGAGAAACTGGAGTCGGTGTATGGCATCCGTCCCGAGGTGCTTGGCGACTACGGCTATGCCAAGCAGGGCAAGGTATATGTGGAATATGAGACCGACAGCGATCTCCGCGACAGCGAGAAGATCCCCGTGAAGGAAGACATCTACGAGTATTTCCAGCGCGAGGTGCGGCCATACGTTTCCGACGCATGGATCAACCTGCCACCCACCAAGATAGGCTGCGAGATATCATTCAACAAGTACTTCTACAAGCCTGTGCCCCTCCGCACCTTAGAAGAGAACGAGGCCGACATCCTGGCACTCGACGCCGAGAGCCAAGGGTTTATCAAGTCACTGTTTGAATTAGCATAATCGTGTCCCTACCCGAAAGAACAATACCATGCAACAATTCGCCACAAATATAGATAACGATACCGAAGACAAATCCGCTTCGTTGTATTATAAAAACAAATACCGCATACCATCGGCCCGAAAGACCGATCATGACTATGCCGGTGGGGCTTATTTTGTGACGATTTGCAGCAAAAACCGAGAATGGTCGTTCGGCCACATAGAAGAAGACTCCAATGGGACAAAAAGAATGATACTGAACGACATCGGTAATTATGCCGAACAGATGATACAAAACCTGCCGTTGCACCATCCTTACGCCTCGGTGCCATTATGGGTGGTGATGCCCAACCATGTGCATCTGATTGTGATTATTGATGATGATAAAACGCCATATCAACGCCGGAATTCCGTAGAGACGCGGCATGCCACGTCTCTACAATTGCGGGAAATCGCCAATATGCAGGGATGGCTATCGGTTACCGTGGGAGGGTTCAAATCGGCGGTGACAAAATATGCGGGTACCAACAATATCCATTTTGCATGGCAAACACGTTTCCACGACCACATCATCCGCAACCAGGCGGAAATGAATCGGATAGCGGAATATATAGAAAACAATGTCGCCCAATGGGATGATGATTGTTTCAATGGAAATCGCACCGACGCGGTTCCCCGCCCCGATGGGGTACCCGATAATGACACGGTACCCTGTGCCGATGCGCTCCCCCGTATCGATACGGAACCCTATTCCGATGCGCCCCCCCGTAGAGACGCGGCATGCCACGTCTCTACAAACGAACCCAGAAACATAACCGAATGAAACATTAATCCTATGCAAAGATACGACTCATACAAAGACAGCGGCATTCAATGGCTGGGAGAGATTCCGAGCCATTGGGAAATGCAACGGACCAAATATATTTGGCGAGAAACTGACACTCGCTCTGAAAATGGCTCAGAACAATTACTATCGGTTTCTCAATATGATGGGGTTAGAGAATCCAAATCCGACTCAAGAAGCGAATCATTAAAAGGATACAAATTAGTAAAACAGAGTGAACTTGTTATAAACATAATGCTTGCTTGGTTGGGAGGTCTTGGTGTCTCAAAATATGAAGGTCTCGTTAGTCCAGCCTATTGCGTATATAAACTTATCAGCAAGCAGAATCCATATTTTCTGCACTATCTGTATCGTACGCCAATGTATCTGTCCGAATTTGCCAGACGTTCTTCGGGCATCGTCCCTTCTAGATGGCGGATGTACTCGGATGACTTTGGTGAAGTGCTGACATTGTTACCACCTCTTCCCGAGCAACAAGCCATAACATCCTATCTAGACACAGCCACAGCCAAAATAGACGAAGCCATTGCCCAACAGCAAAAGATGATTGATTTATTAAACGAACGCAAACAAATCATCATCAACAACGCCGTCACCAAAGGCCTCAACCCCAACGCCAAAATGAAACCCTCCGGCATCGGAACAAATAGGATAAAGCTTCTGTATGCAGTTGATAATATAAGCGATGTAGATCATTATATGCCTAATGATGTAATAAATGGCATTCCCTATATTATGACCGGAGATTTAAAAGAAGCAACTTCGATGATAAACTTTAGCGGCTGTAAACACATCTCCAAACAAGATTATGAACGGCTATCAAAAAAGCATAAAATAAAAAAGGGTGATGTCATATTAGCTAGATATGCAACAATTGGAACAGCTTGCTACGTTGATACAGATATAGAAATGATTGTCTCCTATTCATGTGTGACTATTTCTCCTAATAAACAAATAATGGAAGGGAAATACCTGTATTACTATCTAAAATCGAAGCATTTTAAAGATGATATTTATCCATATATAAACTCTAATACACAAGGGAATGTCGGCTTAGACTCTTTAAAAAGGGTATATGTATCAGTACCATCATTAATAGAACAAAAAGAAATAGTATTACGATTAGAAGATGATTTAAGAAAATTGAGCAACACCATCTTAAATACCACCAAGCAAATCACCCTCCTCCAAGAACGCAAACAAATCATCATCAACGACGTAGTAACAGGCAAAGTAAAAGTTACATTATAAAAAATCTTATTAAGCATTCGTGTATTCCTAGTCGAAATACAAATACAATCTTTTAGTCTAAATACGAAAGGAAAATATCAAAAAGGAGAATAACTATTTATTTAGAGAAGAAGTGATCAAAACAACATCAAATAGATAATATATATACAACATGAAGAAGTCTACAATATACATCATTATCGGAATATCACTTTTCCTGATAATTACCATCTATGTGTTTAATTTCCACAAAACACAAATCTCGACAAATCCTGAAGATTGGAATAGTTTTGCTTCATATATTAATGGTATGATTACTCCAATTTTGGCATTCATCAACATTCTTATTTTGATGGAAGTTAAAAATGCAGTAAGTGATATAGATGTATTTCAGAAAAAGCACAAAAAGAAATTAAGAGCCCATAATAGGCATTTAAGAGACTTCCAGCTTAAGATAAATGAAAATAACTCAATTGAAGATAATTTGAGAATCTTGGACGATAATATTAATCAAATAAGTGAACTATTTGAAGATTTTCATCATGCCGACGAACAGTGTGAGCAAGATTTATACGAGTTGACAAAAAAAGCTAAGTTAAGTGCAAAATCCATTAAATTATTAAAAGATGTACCCTATTATGAAAATCCATTTGTCAATAGAATGTGGGAAATGCATAACATTGGTGTATCTAATACAATGACAGAAACTATAAAAAATATTTTACAATTAAAAGTAAATGCATATCAATTGATGGTGACCAACAATCCAGCCGACCAATCTCTTCTTAAGAAATATAAAGCTGCACAAAAAGACCTAGAGGACTATATTGAAAATGCAGGATTAGTCGATTGAAAATCCTTGCAAGCTCTAACCATTCACCACAAACAGTAATAACCACAAATAATCATGAACAGACTAGTAATCATCGGCAACGGCTTCGACCTAGCCCACGGTCTAAATACCAGTTACAAGGACTTTATTGACTGGTATTGGAAGCAGAGGGTGTTAGATCTATGTAAAAACTATTCTGGAGTGTCTGAAGATGTATTATGTTGCTGGGAACTAATAAACTCGAACCCTAAAGAGCCTATTGCTTGGCATATGTTGGCATTTCATCAAGGTTTCTTTAGGTATAGCGATCCAATGAATTTTAAAGAACAGATAGAAAACAGTCCTGATTTTTGTAATATTAGAAAAAGTGTTTTGCTTGAGCGCATCACTAAAAGTATTGAAACCAAAGGTTGGACCGACATTGAAAGTGATTACTACGAATTGCTGAAAGAAAATAGTAATGACATTGAAAAATGCCAAAGCCTTAATGAACAACTAGACTTCTTGCGGGAGAAATTAGCGGAATACTTGAAAACCCAAACAACAACTAAAATAATTCAAGGATTCCTAAATGCAGTAAATAAGAATGTTGACAAAGAAGATGTTACAATTTCTGAAAGGCGAAAGATGATCCTTATGCCTAGAAAAGTAGACGATACTATGTTCTTGAATTTCAATTATACCAATACTATTCAGAACTACAAGCCATATCTTGATGCTATGTATATTTTTCAGTACAATCATATTCATGGCTCACTGGACAAGCCTAAAGAAATGATCTTTGGCTATGGCGATGAAATGGACAAAGACTTTCAAGCCCTGATAGACCGCAACGAGAACGCACTGCTGGAAAATTCGAAATCTATCAAATATTTGGAAACGAGCCATTATCGAGACCTGTTGAGTTTTATTGAGGGCGGCCCATTCCAAGTCTATATCATGGGGCATTCTTGCGGCAACTCCGACCGCACCTTGCTCAACACCATCTTCGAACACCAAAACTGCATCTCCATCAAACCCTTCTGCTACTTCAACGAAAAAGGCGAAGACAACTACTCCGAGCTATCCCGAAACATCTACCGCAACTTTACCGACAAGAAACTCTTCCGCGACCGAGTAGTCAACAAAGAACGCTGCACCACATTAGACGGCCAGCCACTTGTTGGCAAAGACC
>JAKSMO010000032.1 GCA_024400545.1 Bacteroidales bacterium
TTATTCTTGATGACCACAATGATAGTCTGATGCTGCTATATTTCTATTTTATAATTGTTTAATTCGTTTTCTTTATGTGCTCTAATGTGGTGTTGTGTTATTATTATTGATTCTATATTCTTTATTTTTGACAATGCAAAGATACGATTTTTTTTTAAATGAGATAGAATTTTGTGTTTTGCTTCAGTGTGATTTCATGGAGCTTCCAGCGAAGCTCCACATCAAATCCCTTATCTATCCCACATGTTTCCTATTCTTACCCTATTCTGAGGAAGACGAATGTGTTGTGAGATTTGGGCTTGTAGGGAGGTGTAATTGAGTGTGGAGTGGGAGGAATGCGTGGGGGAGGGGGATGAAAAAAGGGGTTCCGCAGAGCGGCACCCCTTTTTGAATATTATTGTTTTTGTAATGTTAGAAGGCGACTTTGGCGCTGAGGTAGGCGTACATGTAGTTGGTGTTGTTGGCAAAGATGTGGTACTGGATGGCGGGAGCGAGGCTGATGAGCTTGTTGATGCGGTACTCGACACCGAGGAAGATGTCTTGTCCGTCGTTGATGGTGCTCCAGCTGTCGGCAAGACCGGCGAGGATACCGTTGTCGTCCAGGAGGATTTTGTCTTTGGCATAGCCTTTGTCGTAGCGGGCAAAGATATTGAATTTGGGTGTGATCTTGCCAGAGGCATAGATGGAGAGGCCGTTGAGCACCTGGCCCTTCATGAGGTTGCTACCCCACTGCCAGTTGTAGTCGGCACCGAGGCGGAAGTGTTTGCCGTCGTAGCCAGCGGAGAGCTGCACGTTCTTTTTCATGCTGCGCAGGGTGTCGTTCATGATGGTGGTGTCGAGCATACGGGTGTTGATGTCGGCATAGGCACGGATGAAGAACTGCTTGTAGGGTTTGAAGGTGAGGCCGGCACCATAGAGGAGGTCGTTGTCCATCTGGATGCGGCGGAAGCCTTCGCCATTGAGGATGGAGAGGTCGGCACTGAACATGTCGTTGATGTCGTACTTGGCATAGATACCGAGGTCGGCGGTGTGGCCGAAGCCGTTGAGATCGTAGAAGGATTTAGCCACATAGCGGTAGCCCCAGTTGCTCTCGGCGAGGGTGCCCTGAACGGTGGGGACGATACCGGCCATGACGGTGAGGCCGTCGCGGTGGTATTTGGCAAAGGCGTTCTTTACGAACACGCGATCGATGCTGGTGCCGTTGCCCTGCTGGGCGTCGAGGATGACGGTGGTGCTCCATGCGGGGGAGAACTGGTATTCGTAGCCGAGGTAGGCACGCTCCATCTGGAAGCCGTTGATATCCCAACCGTTATCGGTAGAGGTGGCGCCTACATGCTCGAAGAGGGTGACGATGGCCTTGCCGTGAGGATGGAAGGCGTGGTGCTGGTGGGCGTGGTGGCCTTCAGCGCAGCAGTCGGGTTTGGGCATGCTGTGGCGATGGCCCTCCTGGCAGCAGTCGTGATGAGGAGCGGAAGCCTGGCACTGCTCCATGTGTTTGTGGCCCTGGCATTCGGGTCCTTTCTGCAACTTGTCGCAGCAGGGTTTCTCGCCGGCTTTCTCGCCTTCTTTGCAGGAAGCGTTGGTGGCGGGAGCCTGGGTGTCTTTGTTTTCAATGTGGGTTTTTCTTTCGGCACCGGTTTGGGGGTGCTGAGCCATGGCGTTGGTGCCCATGATTATGAGGGCGCCGAGGGCTAGAGTGGTGAGGATTTTTTTCATGATTATTATGTGTTTGTTTTTTTATTTTGTATAGGATGAGTGCGAATTATTGCATGTGGGCTTGTAAGGCGGCAACCATATTTTCAGCACCAGCGAAGATTTGGGAGATGCGGGTGCCCACCATGTAGGCGGGAGTGGTGAATATGAGATGCTGCTGGTCGAAGCAATATTCGGTGGGTTGGCAGCAGTGATGTTTGGCTCCTAGGGCCTCGGCTGCACGGGAAGCGGCGCAAGGCTGGCCGAGGGTGAGCGTGACCCCCATGGGACCCAGCACCTTGGCCAATACCATAGGTGCGATGCACATGGCTAGGATGGGTTTGTGGGATTGGTATGTGTCTAAGATTGCCCGCTCAACGTCGGAACGGACGGTCATGGCTTCGCCATCAAATGCGTATGTGCTGAGATTACGCGCCGCACCCATTCCGCCAGGCAGGGCAAGTGCGTCGAAGTTGGCTGCATCGAATGCTTCAATGGGCTGGATGTTGCCACGGGCAATGCGGGCAGACTCTTCGTAGATGTCGCGCTGTCCATTTTCTTGGCCTGTGAGATGGGAAACTACTGTGTAATTGCCTTGGGGCGCGAAGAAATGGTATTGCCAATCTCGGCGGTCGAAAGCCAGCATGAGGGAGAGGGTTTCTTGAAGTTCGCTGCCATCGCGATTGCCGCAGCCGGAGAGTATGATTGCTATGTTCATGGTGGTTTTGTTGTGAATAGTGAATTGTGATTTGTGAATTGTGAATTGTGAATAGTGAATAGTGAATAGTGAATTGTGAAGGCTGGCGCGGTGGTTTTTATCCCGAATTAGTGAATTAGTGAAGGCTGGCGCGCCAGCAAATCTTAACTCTTAACTCTTAACTCTTAATTATTAATTATTAATTCTACATTAGCTTAGTTGCTTAGTTGAAGGGCGGCAGCAGTTTACGTTTACGTTCACGTTTACGTTCCAAAATCTTAATTCTTAATTCTTAATTTGCCCCGCACCCGGAACTCTACAATCAGCAATCTACATTCTACAATCCTAGGAGGGCTTCGATTTTATTGATGTCTTTTTGGTATTTCAGTTTGTCGTCGAGGGCAATGGTTCCGTTGCCCAAGAGGCGCTCTAATATGTGTTCTTGCACGGAGATGAAGGCTTCGTATTGGCGGATGTAGAGCAGGAGGTCTGATATGTGGGATATGTTTTTGATTTTGATATACTCCGGTTCGAGGAGTTCGTAGGCGCGGCGGATGTTTCGGTAAGGCTGAATCTCGGGGGCGATTTTTTGACCGAGGTCTTTGTATTGCTCAAGCAGTTTGATGGCGCGGATGCACAGGTGCTCCACCTCGAGGAAGTCTTGCAGCTGGGCTATACATTCGCTGCCGGCATAGGTGTCGATAAAGGTGGGCACGATGAGGAACTGCTTGCGGATGTTTTGGTAGCCGTTGGCTATGGACATGTGCGACATCCAGTTGCGCATGATGGTGTCTTTGGTGCTGTCGATGAGTCGTCGGAGGACTATTACGGTGTCGTATTGGCGCTGCAGGTATTCGAAGTTGTTCATCTTGTAGGCATACGACTGGGCGTCGTCGATGGATTTGTAGTTGGGGCGGATGAAGAGGGTTTCGCTCATGGTGCGGTAGGCCTTGGCCACATCGGCATATTTCATGCCGCACTGGCGGATGATGGTGTCGCCATGCTGAAGGATGCTCATGAGGCGGTGGTAGTCGTTCTCGTAGCAGTTCTGCACTTGGATGAACTCGCGCAGCTCGTGGATGAAGGCATCGGCATCGGGGCGGGTGTTGAAGTCGGGGACAGTGTTGATGGAGGCTGCCACTTCGGCGTAGGTTTTGGCGGCATCGCTGTATTTGGGGTTGTATAGTGAGTTGATACGTTTGCCGGTGGCGGTAATCTGCTCGCGCAGGTCGATCACCGTCATGTAGGCATTCTGCACGTCGATAATGTCGGCCAGTTGCTGCACGTATTCGTTGTATTCACGGATGGTGGAGAATCGCACCTCGGGCAGCCCCTTGCGGAAGGCGCGCTGGTAGGAGCGGAGCACATCGGTATGTGCGTGGCCGCAACGCACACGCAGTCGGTTGGTGAAATTGTTGATGTGGGCGGCATAGTTGTCGGACGACAGGATGTTGTCCAGCAGGTGGCGCTGGAATTCGCAGAACTGGTCGAGGCTGTGCGTGTAATCGTCGTCTTTGCGTTTCATTGAAAAGTCGTAGCGATTATAGACCGACAGATAGGAGTAGTAGATGTCTTTGAGTTCTTTTTTACGCTCTTTGTCGTCGATGCCATAGCCTTCGCAGGCATTGATGATGGAGCGGTGGTAGCGGTCGATGGTGTCTTTGCGCAAGCTCAGGGCTTCCTGCTGCTGGTTGTCCTGACGGATGTGCTCGCTTTCGATAAAGTCGTGTGCCCGTTGGAGGATGTATTTCGACAATTGGTTGATTTTGTTGGTGTAATAAACATAATCGTCGATATAGTGTGAGGCATCAATCCACACGGTGTCGTTGGCATGGCGATAGTCGTAAAGCATTACGTTCTCCATGGCCATGAGCTTGGCATTGAGTGTAACGCAGGTGTCGGTGAGGCTTGTGTTGGTGCTGGGCAGGCTGTCGAGGTATCTGGCCACATGGATGGTATCGTCCAGAAAGATGGGGCGGATGCCAAAATCGGGGGCCAGTTCCTTGACGGAGATGGGAATGATGTCTTGGGCCTTGACTGAGAAAGCGAAAAGAAGAATGGGTATGAGCAGCAGCTTGCGCATAAAGCAGACGATGTTTTTTTTCTTTTGTTTTATGAGGATTTTCTTTTTGAAGTGACTTTTGTAGGGATAGCAAACGATGAACGATGCTTTTGCGAGGAGCATCGTCCATCGTTGATATGAGGTGGCTTATTCGCCGTAGGAACTGCCGTCGAAGCAGTGGGTGCAGACGTCGCATTTGGGCAGGCCGATGGCGTCGCACAGGGTGCCCAGTGAGTTGAATTTGAGTGTATCAACACCGATGGTCTTGCGGATGGTTTCCACCATGGCGGCATATTCCTTGGTGGTTTCGTCCTGATAGGCCTGGAGGTTGCGGATGTGGCCGCCCTCGAGCTCTTCAATCACTCTGCGGGTGATGAGTTCTTTGTCGGTTTTGGAGGCCGAGAAGTTGAGGTACTGGCAGCCATGCACAAGAGGGGGACAGCTGATGCGCACATGGATGTGTTTCACACCGTTGGCATACAGCATCTTTACCTGGTCGCGCAGCTGGGTGCCGCGCACGATGCTATCGTCGCAGAACACCACGTCTTTGCCTTCGAGCACTTTGTGGGAGGGGATGAGTTTCATGCGGGCCACCAGCTGACGGGCTTCCTGATTGGTGGGCATGAAGGAGCGGGCCCAGGTGGGGGTGTATTTGAGGATGCCGCGCTTGTAGGGGATGCCTTTGCCGGCAGCATAGCCCAGGGCCATGCCCACGCCGGAATCGGGGATGCCGGACACGTAGTCGGCTTCGATATCGTCGGTCTTGCCCATCATCTCGCCAAGGCGGAAACGGACTTCTTCAACATTCACATTCTCGTATTCCACACAGGGATAGCCGTAGTAGATCCAGAGGAATGAGCATACCTGCATTCTATCGCTGGGGGCTACGATCTGTTTCCAACCCTCGTGGGTGATTTCGACAGCCTCGCCGGCTTTGACGAAATATTCGGTTTCGAAGCCAAGATTCACATAGCTGTGGCTCTCGGAGGCTACAGCGTAGTCGCCATCGCGCTTGCCGATGGTGAGAGGGGTGCGGCCGTAGCGGTCGCGGCAGGCGATGATGCCATCGTTGGTGAGGATGAGGAAGGATACGCTGCCCCTCACGTGGTTATATACATTGGTGATGCCGTCGGCAAAAGTCTTGCCCTGGGTGATGAGCAGAGCGATGAGTTCGGTGGGATTGGTGCGTCCCATGCTCAGCTCGGTGAACTGCTGGTTTTGCTCGAGGCACATTTTTTCGAGTTCGTCGATGTTGTTGATCTTTGAAACAGTCACCACGGCGAATCGGCCCAGGTGTGAGTTGCAAACGATAGGCTGAGCGTCGGTGTCGGAAATGACGCCAATGCCTTTGTCGCCCAACATCTCGTTAATGTCGTTGGCAAACTTGGTTTTGAACTGGGTGTTTTCGATGTTGTGGATGTTGCGATGGACCACACCGTTGTCGAAAGTGCTGAGACCGGCACGGCGAGTGCCAAGGTGTGAATGATAATCGGTGCCATAAAAAAGGTCGGTGGCACAGGGCTTGTTGGTTACAACTCCAAATAGACCGCTCATGGTGAAAGTGTGTGTTTTTAAATGATGAATAAATATATATATTGTATTCTGATACAGAAAGTAAGGTACAACTGCCTATTTCAGCATCAAAAAGCAAAGGTACGCATTTTTTTTAATCTTCGCAAGCAAAATTTTCAACAATGGTGGAATTTGTGATGGGGTAGGGGGTAATGGTGCCGCAAAGACCCTCGTCGAAGGGCCGTTGGAGGCGTATGTAGTTGTCGGTCCAGCCCTGCATCATCGGCGCATCGCTACTGCCATGGGGGGTATGCTCCCACAGCACGGTGCGTGTGCTGCCTATCTGGCTTTGAATGAAGGAGAAACGCTTTTTGTCGGACAGGGTGTGCAGTTCTAAGCTGCGGGCTTTTCTTATAGGAACGGCAATCTTTTCGGGCAGTTTCAGCGCCGCCGTGTTGGGGCGGTCGGAATAGGGGAAGACATGGAGATAAGAGATGGGCAACGACTGGATAAATTGTTTGCTTTGTTGGAAAGTTTGGTCGTCCTCGCCATTGAACCCAGTAATCACGTCGGCGGCAATGCAGGCGTGGGGCATCACGGCCTTGATGTGTTCCAGCCGGTTGGCGTAGAGTGCGGTGTCGTAGTGACGGTGCATCATCTTCAGCACCTTGTCGGAACCGGCCTGCAGGGGGATATGGAAATGGGGGAGAAAGGCTCTTGACGCTGCTACAAAATCCACAATCTCGTCGGTAATGAGATTGGGCTCGATGCTGGAGATGCGGTAGCGCAGAATACCCTCGATTTTGTCCAGCCCTTTCAGCAGATCAATGAAATGCTCGCCAGTGTGCTGTCCGAAAGTGCCGGTGTTGACGCCAGTGAGCACCACTTCTTTGGTGCCCCGCTCGGCTATTTTGCGGGCCATGGCCAGGGTGTCAGCAATGTTGGCGCTGCGGCTACGGCCACGGGCAAAAGGAATGGCACAGTAGGTGCAAAAGTAGTCGCATCCGTCCTGAATCTTGAAAAAAGTGCGGGTGCGGTCGTCGCCTGAGTAGCTGAGCTGAAAACTTTGGGGCTGGTCGGTGTTGATGAGGGGCGAGTGTTTGGCGCTCTTTTCGGCCTGCATTTTGCTCAAAATGCTGAGAAGTTGGTGCTTTTTGTCGTTGCCAAGTATGATGTCCACTCCAGGAATGTTGGCAATCTGTTTTGCATCGTTTTGGGCAAAGCAGCCTATGACTGCCACCACCGCTTGGGGGTTTAGGGCCACGGCCTGGCGTATGGCGTTGCGGCACTTCTTTTCGGCTACCGATGTTACTGTGCATGTGTTGATTACATATACATCAGCCACTTCGCGGAAATCGACCATTTGGTATCCTGCCTCTTGAAATTGAGTTTGCAAATGACTTGTTTCGGCAAAGTTGAGTTTGCATCCTAGCGTGTGAGTGGCGAGTTTCATGAGTGTTAATAAAAGTTAAATTTTATGAAATTTGTTATTGTTTCAAAATTTATTCGTAATTTTGCAAACGCATTTGAGAGGGAAATAAGACTCTTTTGAGTTTTATATCAAATGCTTAGGTTTTTGTTTTACCTAAAAAGGATTTTGTAATAGTGTTTAATGGGAAATGGGGTGTCGAGAGACACCCCGTTTTTTTTATCCATTACATATGTTGGTGTGTATTCCATTAGGAATCAGTTGATATTTCCCTTGGGTGGAGTTACTGTTCGAAGTCGAAAGAGCCACCTTCCTCCTGGGTGCGCTGTTGCAATTTCTTGCTACGGAGCATAGCCATGCAGTCTTTGTCGGGGAATACCTTGAAGTCGGGGTTGGGGTCGAGGCTGAGGATTTCGCGGCCTTCGCTGTCGAGGGTGGTGCCAACAATGAGGTTGGTGGCTACCATGATGCGGCTTTCCTGGTTGGCGAGGGTGAACAGTTCGTTGCCGATGCGGCCATAGAGTACCTCGGAGGGCTCGTTGTCGGTAAGTTTGGTGCCGCTAGACAGATAGACGATGGTCTTTTTCTTGCCCTGGGGGGCCATGTAGTTGATGTCGTGGATAGATACCCAGCGTTCTTCGGGCAGCAGCAGGCGTACTTCGCGGTCGCGCATGTTGCCCATGGTCCAGGTTTCGCGTATTACCTTTTGTCCATTCTCGTAGTAGCTCCACTGGCCATTGCGTTCGCCTTTGGTATAGAAGCCTTCGCGTACCAGTTGCTGGTCGTCGTTGTATTCGGTCAGTCGGCCTTCGATGCCGCCTTTCACGTAAGTGGCGGTGATATATCCTTTGGTGCCGATGCGTTTCCACCAGCGACCGTGGCGATGGTTGTCGGCCCAGTTGCATACCTCGGCAGTGTCGCCGTTGGAAGTGAACAGAACCTGCAGGCCGTGGCGGACACCCATTTTGTAGGTGGTTTGCTTGATCACTTTGCCGTTGGCGCTATAAAAAAGCCACAGGCCGTCGCGGTTCTTTTGGTTGAAATCGCCTTTGGCAAGCAGATGGCCTTCTTTGTCGAAAACCTGGTGTTTGCACACTTTGCCGGGGATGGTGTATTCGTTCTGGATGCGAATGGTTCCGTTGGGGTAGTAATAGGTGAAAGTGCCTGTTTCTTTGTCATCTACAAAGTCGCCTTCGTAAATCTTGGCACCTTGTTTGTCCATCTTGACCCAATGACCTTGACGGCGGCCCTGTTTGTCCATTTGGTTCTGCGCCTGGCAGGCTAGACCTACCAACATCAGCGCGAGTGCGATTAATCTGAGTTTCATAGTGAATAGATTTTGATATATCAAAAATGTTATTTTTTTAATTGAAATAATTTGCAAAAATACAATTTTTTTTCAAAACCATCGTTTCTTGAAAAAAAAATAATGAACAAGTCGCTTTTTATAACTCTGCTGGCCCTCTTTTGTTTGGCTTTTGCGCCCGTCGCCGCGCAGCAGTCGGTGTATGGTCGTGTGTCCGATACGAGCGGCAATGCCATTGGGTTTGCCAATATAGGAATAGTCGGCGCGAAGAGCTCGGTAGGTACCACGGCCTCGGAAAAAGGTCAGTATAAGTTGCTCATTTCTACCACAGATAGTATCGTGCTGCGCGTTTCGTGTGTGGGCTATCACCCACAGGATTTTCGTCTCAAACTAAAGTCGGGTGAGAACCGCAGACTCGATGTACGGCTTGTGCCGTCCTCGAAGCAGCTCGACGAGATACAGATAGTGGAAACTCATATGGATCGTGATTTGTTTAAAATCTCTGTGCAGGATATTGAAAATACCGTTGGTCCTAACGAGGGTGTGGAATCGCTTATCAAAACCTTGCCGGATGTCAGCTCCAACAACGAACTGTCGTCGCAATACTCGGTAAGAGGGGGCTCTTTTGATGAAAATCTGGTGTATATCAACGATGTGGAAATTTATCGCCCCCAGCTTATCCGTAGCGGTCAGCAGGAAGGTATGAGCATTATAAATCCGGATATGGTTGATTTTCTTAATTTCTCGCCAGGCGGGTTTGATGCAACATACGGCGACCGACTCTCGTCGGTGCTGGATATTGCTTATCTTAGACCGATCGACAGGCGTAACCGTGTTTCGTTGTCGCTCCTGGGTGGTGCGATCTCGACACAAGGACGCTTGGGCGAGAAGTTTTCGTATAATCTGGGTTTCCGCCATCATAACAATAGCTATGTGTTCCGCAGTCTTGAAACGGAAGGCGACTACAATTCGGCCTATACTGACCTGCAAGCTGTGCTTGGCTATACGATTAACCCCCATCTAGACCTCTCGCTGTTAGCCGTTTGGACTCGTAACCGCTATGGCCTTATACCAGCCTCCCGCACCACAGCCTTTGGCGGCGCCAGCACTGAGTCGCTCGAAATGGATGTTTATTTCGACGGTCAGGAACAGGATCGCTATAATACCCTGCTGGGTTCGCTCTCGCTGAACTATCATCCCACCGACGATTTCCAACTGCGTTGGATCACATCGGCCCAGTATAATAAGGAACAGGAGGTTTTTGACATTCAGGATCAGTATTGGCTGTATCAGGTAGGCGTGGGTGAGTCGGTGGGCGACACTAACCGTTTTGACCGAGGGGTTGGCACATTCCTCGAACATGCGCGCAACTACCTTAATATGGGCATCTATGCTACCGAGATCAAGGGCGTGAAGCATGCGCCTCTGGGCAATTGGTATTTTGGCGTAAAAGGTCAGGTGGAAACTATCTCGGACCGTATGCGCGAGTGGAAATGGGTTGATAGTGCCGGCTATAGCTTTCCCACCGATCACCATACTCCGGGGCTCAACGACACTGCCGTGTTCAATCCCATTCTCCAACTTTTCTGCCATGCCGACAACGAAATACAGACTTTTCGCACCATGGCCTATCTCCAGCACACCACTACCATCTTCACCCGCCATGACCATCAGATAATGATCAATGTGGGTGCCCGCGGGCACTATTACAATTCTAATCTTAGGGGTTCTTCGCTCAACTCCCAGTTTCTCTTTTCTCCACGACTGTCGGTCAACTACAAGCCCCGTGGCCCCCACGACCTAATCTATCGTATAGCCTTGGGCGTGTATCAACAACCTTCGCTATATCGTGAAATGCGCCGCCCCGATGGCACCCTCTGCGCCAATCTTCCTGCTCAGAGCTCGTATCAGGCCACCGGCACCTTCGATTGGAATCTGCGTCTTTGGAATCGTCCATTCCGACTCACAGCCGACATTTATTATAAATATATAACCAATTTAGTGCCTTACACAATCGACAATCTGCGCATCCGTTACAATCCCGATGCCCAGGCCGTGGCCTATGCCAGAGGCTTCAGCCTCCGTGTTAACGGTGATTTTGTGGAAGGACTTGAGTCATGGGCCAGCTTGTCGCTCATGAAAACGCAGGAAGATTTCCTTGGCGACAATATCGGATGGGTCTCTCGCCCCACGGATCAGCGTCTTTCCTTCAAGATCTTCCTGCAAGACTATCTGCCCGAGATTCCTTGGTGGCGAATGAGCCTTAGTTTCATTTTCGGCAGTCGCACTCCCGTGCTCTTTCCCTATCAGCACGACCGCGTGCCACGCAACCACCTGCCGCCCTATTTCAGAGTGGACTGGGGCAACACGGTGCATCTCACTCGTTTCGATAAAGTGCGCCATTCCAAACTTGGCGATTTCTTCTCCGACATATCCCTTAGTCTAGAAGTCTTTAACCTTTTCAACTACCATAATGTGGTGTCGTTCATATGGGTGGCCGACTACAGCAATCAGTACTATGCTGTGCCCAACTACCTGACCGCACGTCAGCTCAACCTTAAAATCTCTGCTACATTCTAACTAAACGTCGCCCTAAGTATTATTATACTAACTGCAAAAAAATATACCCGATATGCTCCAACCTCCGTCGCTTCAACCCCTTGTGCCCCAGCAATATCGTCTAACCAACGGAAACACGGTTTATTATTTTACCAATGAATCGCTTCAGCTTGTCAAACTTGATTTCACTTTTGAGGCTGGAAGTGCCTATCAGCAGTTGAAGTCTCAGGCTCATGCCGCTAACCAGCTGATGGCCGAAGCTACCCTTTACCATACAGCCCAAGAGATTGCTGATTTTATGGATTTTAGAGGCATTGTGATAGAGCGCATGGCCGATGTGACCCAAGGAAATATCTCTGTCTATTTTTTGCGTAAATATGCCGCTGAGTTGTTGCCGCTACTTAACGAGATGTTTTCGGCACCCCTCGTTACGGCCCAACTCTTCGACGCCTATATCAGCCGGCGCCGTCTCAAGATAGCCCAAGGTTTTCAGCAAACCAATTATGTGGCTCGCAACCATTATTATGAACTTCTTTTTGGTCCGCAGTCGCCCATGGGAACTTATGCAAAACCTGGCGACCTTGACCAGCTTACCCTTGAGTCAGTACGTCAGTTTATTGCTCGCCATTACACTTTGGCCCATGCCCATATCGTCTTATCGGGTCTTGTGGATACAGCGCTTCTCGACATGGTCAACCAGCATTTGGGTCAGGCTGTTGATTCCAATCCGATTACTCCATATGCGCATCAAGGCTATCAGACTTTCGAACAACCGTGCCGTAAGCATGTGGTTGTGCCCAATGCAGTGCAATCTACCCTGCGCATTGGTAATTTGTTGTCCATGCCTTGGAATAGTGCCGAGTATGCTCAGTTTATGGTGCTCAACACCGTTTTGGGTGGCTATTTTGGATCCCGACTGATGAGCAATCTTCGTGAAGATAAGGGATATACCTATGGTGTCTATAGCCAAACGCAGGTGTTCCGTGGTGCTATTGTATTCTATATCACCGCTGATGTGGCTGCTCAAGCCACACAACCAGCTGTTGATGAAGTACTACATGAGGTGCGCCGACTCCAAACGGAACTTATACCCGATGTTGAACTCGACAGAGTGCGTAATTTCATGATGGGCGACTTTATTCGCAGTATAGATGGCACCTTTGAGATTTCTGAGCGCTACCGCCAGATGGTGGCAAACTCCATCAATGACCAGTTTGCCGTCAACTACCTCCAAGCAGTGCAGCAAGTAACCCCGCAGCAACTTCAGCAGTTGGCTCAGCGACACCTTTCTTCACTATTCGTTGTCACCGCAGGTCCGGAGGAGGTATAATCAAAGAAACATATTTCTTATTTGGTCGTACTTTGCTAAATGTATTTTACATTACTCAATCTAAAATCTTTTCCTATCTTTGCATTTCTGAAAAAAATATATAAAACATGAAAAAACTTTTATTATCTATTGTTTCATTGACAGTTATCGCTTCTGCCTTTGCGCAGACCGATGCTCAGAAAAAACTCGAAAATCGAGTTACTAAGCTCGAAAAAGAGGAAACCCAGCTCACAACTACCACCAAAGACCACGAAGCTCGCATACAAAAAATCGAGAAAAAGCTCCGTGCAGTTCCCTATGGTTTTGTGCGCAACTATTTCAATTTCGACAGCCGTAACACCTATACCGTCATTGGTGGCGAGTACAACATGATTCCTTACGACCAGAAATGGACTGTTTCCGAGTCCTTTGCAGAGGCTAATGACGTAGAGCGTGTTGACCTCAACGCAGTTCCCTCTGCTCACCTCTTGGCCATCACCACTCGTTTGGGTTTCAATATCGAGGGTCCCGATGTCTTTGGCGCCACTACCACTGGTAAGATTGAGGCCGATTTTGGTGGCTTCAGCACCACTAATTCCGTGCTCCGCATCCGTCACGCTTATGTGAAGATGAACTGGGAAGACACTGCCAAGAGAATCAACCAAGAACTTCTCGTCGGTCAGACCTGGCATCCCCTCTCTGGCGACATTATGCCTGAGGTTCTGGGTATGGCTGCCGGTGCTCCCTTCCGCGCACATAGCCGCACCCCCCAGGTTCGTTACATCATGTACCACGGCAACCTCGGAATCACCGCTGCCGCCCTCTCCCAGTTGCAGTATATGTATAACGGCCCCAGCTACAGCAATGGCGCTTGGTCCAGCACCAATTCCACTTCGTTTGCTTACAATGCTATAATGCCCGAACTATTCCTGGGTGTGCAGTACAAAAATAAAGAAATCTACACCCAGTTGGGCTCAACCTGCCAGCCCATCCGTCCCCGCAACTTTGGCTATCAAACCATTACCACTACCGATGGCGCTACTCAGACTTTCCAGACTCCTGTTAGTGAAATGATGTACTCTTTTACTCCCACTTTCTATTTCCAGTACACTAAAGACCTCTTCGCACTTAAATTCCGCACCATGCTGGCTTCCAATACCAGCCATGTGAACCAGCTGAACGGCTACGGTGTAACCGATGTGGCTGCCGACGGCACTTGGAGCTATGCTCCCATCAAGGCTACTATCAGCTATCTGAATTTCGCCTATGGTAAAAAATATCGTGCTAATCTGTTCTTTGGCTACATGAAGAATCTCGGTGCTGGTCAGGACCTCTACAACTTTGGTACCGCCGAAGCTGCCAAATATCTTGTATTCATGAAGGGTGGCAACAACTTCACAGGTCTCAATAGCATCTTCCGTATCGCTCCCTCTGTCAGCTACAACCTCAAGCATTTCAACTTGGGTCTTGAATATGAGTGGACCGCATGCACCTATGGCAACCAGAATGCCGACGGCAGCATCAATCTCGAAGACGGTCAGCTCCACCAGGTAGCCAACAATCGTATCTGCCTCCTTGTCAAATACAACTTCTAAGTATTGATAATTAATAAAGTATTAAAGGAGAGGAAGCCTGCACAATTGGGTTTCCTCTCTTTCTTATTTCAAAATAGTGTAAAATTTTTTTTGGTGATTTGTCGGCAATGGTTATGACATCATCCAAAAATATATCAGGCGGAAAGGTGGTCAAAAAAAATAGGGCGGAAACCATCAAGGTTTCCGCCCTATATATTTAGAATACTCTGTGTTAGTGAATCTTGTGAAGCTCTACTTCGTAGATAACAGGAGTGTGTTCGGGGATGCCATTGGCACCAGTCACAAGCTGGTGGGGGAAGTAGAAGCGGTATTTGCTGCCGGCATTCATAAGCTGCATGCCTAACAAAAGACCCTGGAACATGGGGCGACCCAGCACATGGACAACTGGCTCGCGTTTGCCATAAGTCTGCTCAATAACTTCGCCACTAACCATGTTGATTCCTTTGAAATCAAACTCAATTCGTTGTCCCACTTTGGCGTTGGCACCGTGGCCAGGAGTAAGAACTTCGTAATAGTAGCCTTCTTCAGCTTTTTGTATGTTTTTGTTCTCTGCCACGAGTTTGTCGAAGAGTTGTTGCTGACGGCCGTCGGCCTCTTTGTTGGCAGTGGCAATTTGCTCACGTTGTTGTTTGAAAGACAAGACAGCTAATGCTTGGCATGCTGCAGAATAGTCCTCTTCGGTGAGGGGCTGTTTTTCGCCGCGGAGTGAGCTTTCAAAAGCTTTGCGTACCAACTTCTCGTCGAATTGGTAAAGACCGCTCTTGGCGGTGCGAGCAAGGCTCATACCCATAGCCCAGCTGAGCGAATCCTGCTCGGAGGCCAACTTAATGTTTTCAGTTTTAGTGCCGCAAGAAAAAAGGGTGGCTGTGGCCACAAGGGCGGCAAGGGTGTAGATTATTCTTTTCATGTGTTGTTATTTTTTTCTTGTTGGATGAGTGGGAGAGGTTGGTTGTGTTTGATTATTTACCACGACCTTGGAAGATAATTCCCACAGTATAAATCAAGATTTTAATGTCGGTGGTGATGGACATGTTCTCAAGGTAGAGCAAGTCGTATTTAAGTCGTTCGCACATTTCGTCAACACTGCTAGCATAGCCGTATTTGACTTGCCCCCAAGAGGTGATGCCGGGTTTGATGCGTTGGAGTAAGAGGTATTCAGGACATTGTTTGACAATCTGGTCGATGTAGTACTGCCGTTCGGGGCGATAACCCACAATAGACATCGTTCCTTTGAGCACATTGTAGAACTGAGGTATCTCGTCCAAACGCACTTTGCGCATAAATTTACCCCAACGTGTGATGCGGGGATCATCGTCGCGCGAGAGGGCAGGTCCGCACGATTCGGCATCAACGTACATGCTGCGGAATTTGTGCATCTTAAAAGGTTTGCCTTGATAGCCGATGCGCTCTTGGGCATAAAATACAGGGCCGGGGCTAGAGAACTTGACCATAATGGCGGTGAAAAGGAATACTGGGGATAGGATGATGAGCGCAATGGTGGAGAGCACTATGTCGGCAATGCGCTTGACGGAGTATTGCCACTCTTCCATCAGTCGGGTGTTGATGGTGATGAGGGGAGAGTGGAATATGCTGTCGATCTTAACCATGCCCAGGATGAGGTCGCGGGCGTCGGGAGTGATTTTGATGATGACATTGCCACAACCGTCAAGTGTGCGGATTATTTGCTGGATTTGTGTCTGTTCGTGATCCTCTACGGCAATAATGACTTCTTCAACGTGATGTTGGGCAATGAGTTGTTTGATATTGTCGCTAGTTCCTAAGCAAGGCATTACTGCCGCCAGGCGCTCTTCCGATGCCGAAGAGGGGTGCTGACCTTCTACCGAAACAAAACCGATGAACAGATTGCCGGTGTATTTTTCTTGATTCTCTAGGTCGAGGTATGTTTGGTATGCTTTGTTGTGGCTGCCGATAAGGAGGGTAGGGAAGCCGATGCGACGGTTGTGGACAGAGCTGACAATGTGGGAGGTCTGAACCAATCGGCATGCATAGGTGGCGGTGAAGTGGATAGCTAGAAGGATAACGAAGGAGGTGTAGTAGTTGGCGTAGGTCACTACATTGTCATCGAGCAGGAGAACGAAAAAGATGACAATGACACCGATGATGCTAGCGACGATAGTTTGCTGTAACTCTTTGAGTCGTGATTTGCGCAATACGTTTTTGTAGGTTCCCTGTATAGTGTAAAGGCAGAGCCATCCCATAGGTACGGCTATGATGCCAATCCAGAAATTGCGGTCTGCAAATACTTGGTTGACATCGTCGAGGATGGCGTTTTCAAACCCTATCTTGCGATAGAGGAAGAGTAACCCCCAGGCCAGCATGGCGCTGAGGAGGTCTAACAGTATATATCTTAGGGTGAGCTGTTTGGCTTTCATTATTGAGTTGTTGATAGGCGGTGTTTAGTGGGTGCTGAGTATTTTCACGTTGTCGATTTTGATATGACCTCCAGTGCCGTTAGGATTGATGGCTTGGAACTCGATTTTGATGGGTGTGTTGTAGTTAAACTGAGCCCAGGTGCGACCCAAGTTAATGTAAATCTTGTTCCACTGTTTGTTGGGATAGAGGGCCATGACCGATTTCATCGAACTGGTGCCGGCCACAGTGAGCACATATCCCCACATGTTAATCCACAGGTCTAAGTCGGTCTGATAGTCCATTTCAAGGTAAAGATATCCGTTGCCCATGTTGAGTTGATCATTGATGGTGAAGGTCACGGTTTTGGTGGTGTCGTCAACCGTCACAAGTCCATAGCCGCGTCCAGTGCAAGCGTTTTCGGGATCATTGTCTATCCACACAACGGTACTATCGAAATGAGTGGAGAAAGTAGTAGGCTCGAAATAGTCTTCGGTAAGCACATTCATCTCGCTGCGAGTATAGTAGTTGGCATGTAGTGTGCCAAGGTTCAGCACACTGTCGGCTTGTAATGTGAGTCCGTTCAAAGTGATGCTTTGGAAAAAGGGGTAGGCAATGCGGGTGCCGCTGGCACCATCCTGCTTAACAACGGGCACTACACGCAGGTATTTCATTTGGCCGTGGCGCAGCACAGGAGCGGTGCAAGGCAGCTGAAAAGCGCCCAGAACTGTCTCCTTTTCATCGCCTTCAAAATAGCAGATAAGCTGTGCGCAGTCAATCTTCGAGGTATAGAATCCAGGTTCCGAAGAGGGGGCGTTGTGCTCTTGGGGCACTATGTCGATAGCGTCAACATGGATATATGCGGGCACGGTTACGTCGCCCTGAAATTTCTTGCAGGAACTGAATGCCAATGCGGTAAGTGTCAAGGCGCATAGCATTGTGATGATTTTTGTCGATTTCATACATTTAATTAACGTATTATTGTTTTTTTTATTATATATATGTATAGGAAAATTTTTCAGTATCTCATCGACTTTGTCATGCAATACAATAATGTTTGAGAGTTTGCGTTTATCTTTAAAACATTGTCTATATGAAAAAAATTGGCGTTATTTCCGATACACATGGTTGTCTGCCCCCTCAAGTCTATACTTTTTTTGATAAATGCGACGAAATTTGGCATGCTGGTGATATTGGTCGTGATGTTTTGCCGTATTTGCGCAATTTTAAGCCTTGTAGGGCAGTGTATGGCAATATGGATGATTATAATCTGCGCTATGATGTGCCACGCGAAGATGTGTTTGAATGCGAAGGTTTGAAAGTTCTGATGACGCATATTGGCGGATGGCCGGGCCACTATCCTAAATCGATGAAAGAACGTCTGTTGGAAGTGAAACCCGATATCTTTGTGTGTGGCCATAGCCATATCCTGAAGGTTATGTACGACAACGAGTTAAACTTGTTGCATATCAATCCTGGTGCTGCTGGCAAGCAGGGTTTTCATCAGAAATCAACATTGGTAAGGTTTGTGATAGATGGGTCGCCCAAGGAATTGGAGATTCTAGATTTTCCGAAGTTCTAACAGTACGCTAAGTGCTTACGTAACAGTTCTTTTACATTTTACTTATAGTAACTTCAGGAGCTCTCTTCCCCTCATGGGCTTGTCGCATCATGGTGTTGGCTATGTCGGTCATGAGTTTAGGTGTGGTGAGTGTGGATTTCGGGCAGAGGGTAATGCCCATCATGTCTGCCACTTGCTGCAGGTGATGGTCGTAGTCGTTCTTGAGGGTGAAGATATAGCTGTGGCTTGATTGGCCGAGGAATGTTTCTTTGAGTGCGCAGGCTTTATAAACGATTTCGTTGAAGAGGTGGTCGGTGGCTACACCGGTCTTGCACTCTACCACAAAAAGGGTGTTGGCTTTGATAAAAACAACGTCTAGTTCATTATCGTGTTGCATGCCAGGTCGCGAGATGCGCACTCCAAGTGCTATTTCCTGAGGCTCTATAGCTTGCAGTAGGGTGTGATATACATATTCCTCAAACCATCCACCGGTCAAATAGTCTATCTCGTGTGGTTGGAGGCTATCGGTCACCTGTGGCACAAATCCCAATTCGCGCAAAAGACTGTCGATGCCACTGATACCCTCACTATGAATTATGTTACCATGGCGAAGGCTTTGCAGACTGATGGAGTTTTTTGTGCCACGGTAATGTAGGCGTAGAAGTTCGAGCGCATGGAATGCCGCTCCGGTGAGGCGACGACTTTTAAAGCATTGGAAAATATGCTGGGCGTCGTCGTAGGATCGGGTAGGGGTGTGGCGACGCGAATAGAGGTCGTGCTGAAGATTATGCAGCTCAAAATATTCGGCCAACGTCATGCGGTAGCTGATGGGCTCAATCACATCGTCATTGTCGTTGATATTGTTGTCAAAGAAGGACGAAACTACTAAATTCTCACGTGTTTGTACATAATAGAAACGTGCGTCGAATTGGGTGAATACATGCTGAATGGCGAGTGCCGAGTATCGTGTACCGCCAGCCAGGTTCACCAAATATTTCATCTCGGTTTTTAGGGCGGCGCGAAGTCGTCGGCAGATGCGTTCGTAGATGTAGCTGTCTTCGTCGCGATGAAACGAGATGATGCTGATGCTGTCTTCGGGCAGGTTGAAGAGCGAAGCGTAGGGAGCCACAGCTGTGCGGTCTTCACGAGTGGAGATAAACAGAATATGGTCGCCGGGCTGGTAGTATTGTTTAAGGAACAGGTAGGCGGCAAGAGGCTCTTGGGGGTCGAAGATATTGACTAAGGTTTGCATGTAGGATTTTGGCTTATGGTGTTTTAGATTTTTGGTTCGATAGTCGGTATCAACTGTTGATGAGTTCGTCTAGTTCGAGCCACCGGAGCTCTTTTTCATCCAGTATGGCAATAATCTCGCCTATGCGTGTAGATGCTGAGGTCAGTTTGTTTACATCGGTCTCGGAGCCGCTACTCAGCATGTTTTCCAACTCGGTCTTTTCGCTGTTAAGGCTGTCAATCTCGGCAGTAAGGGCTTCGTATTCTTGCTTTTGCTTGTATGTGGCACGTGGGCGTTCTGAGCGCGGACGCTCATATTTGGGCTTCTCTTCGCGGCGTTGTAGATTTTCT
Source organism: Bacteroidales bacterium (assembly GCA_024400545.1). Taxonomy (GTDB): domain Bacteria; phylum Bacteroidota; class Bacteroidia; order Bacteroidales; family P3; genus Colimorpha. The sequence goes on from JAKSMO010000032.1 coordinate 19,674, forward strand.
GCACGCCTTTGGGCGTTCTTTTCTGCTAGGTATTGGGTGTAGTTGCTATGGTAGTCGTGTATGTGGCCTTCGCCTTCAAATACGAACAGATGATCCACGATGTGGTCCATAAAACTGCGATCATGACTAACAATCACCAGGCAGCCTTTGTAGTCTTTGAGGAATTGTTCGAGAATTTCAAGCGTATATACATCAAGGTCGTTGGTGGGCTCGTCAAGAATAAGGAAGTTGGGATTGGCAATAAGCACCATCAGGAGGTATAGCCGCCTACGTTCGCCGCCACTCAGGTTGCCGAAATAGTTGTACTGCGTCATGTCTTCGAACCCGAAATAGCTCAGAAACTGATGAGCCGACATCTCTTTGCCGTTGTCCAGCTCTATGCGCTCGGCTACCTCTTTCACTATATCGATAACGCGCATGTCAGGGCGGGCAGTCATGCCCCCTTGGGTGTAAAACCCAAACTGGATGGTTTGACCTACAATCACTCGGCCCGAATCAGGGCGTAGCTGTTCGGTGAGTAGGTTGAGGAAAGTTGACTTACCCACGCCGTTGGGTCCCACAACACCGATTTTTTCGCCTTTTTTGAACACATAGCTGAAATCGTCCACCATCTTGCGGTTGTCGAACGATTTTGTAACATTGTACATTTCCAATATCTTGCCACCTATGCGCTCGGTCTTTACCGTCAGTTGGGGGCGTGAGTCGTCAAAGCGGGTATGCGCTTTGGCCTCTAGTTCGTAAAAAGCGTCAATACGGGCCTGAGCCTTCGTTCCACGAGCTTGGGGCATACGCCGCATCCAATCTAGTTCGGTGCGATACAGGCTTTTTGCTTTTTCTACTTCGGCGCGCTCGTTGTGTTCGCGCTCGGCTTTTTTGCGCAGATAGTAGTCGTAGTTGCCTCGGTAGTGGTACAGTCTGCTGTTGTCAATCTCGTAGATGTCCTGACAAACGTGGTCTAAAAAATAACGGTCGTGAGTGACCATGAGGATGGCGAGTTTCTGACGCGAAAGAAAGTCCTCCAACCATTCAATCATCTGTATGTCTAGATGGTTGGTGGGCTCGTCAAGGAGCAGCAGATTGGTGTCGTCGATAAGTATGCGGCTGAGCGCCACTTTTTTCTGTTCGCCGCCCGACAGCAGCTGCATCGGGCGGTCCAGCAAGTGGCTGAGTCGCAATCGCGAAAGGATTTCCTCAATCCGTTGCTCAAAGGTCCATTCGTCCTCATGGTCGGGGCGTTGGGCCGAATACACAAATGAACGCACGGTTTGCTGCGGAAGAAGGTCGGGCTGCTGGGGCAGATAAGCCATGCGCACATCGCCGCGGAAAGTCACCTTACCCCCGTCCTGTAAGGTCTTGCCCGTAAGGATGTTCATCAGGGTGGATTTTCCGTAGCCGTTGCGGGCAATGAGGGCCGTTTTCTGTCCGGCATTGATGCCGAAAGATATGTCGTCGAACAAAAGTTTGTCGCCGAAAGACTTGGTGAGGTTCTCAACAGTGAGCAGTGCGTCGGACATGTAGGTGTTTTATATTAGGTCGAGTGAATTATAATCTCAATTCTCAATAATTGTATTTTGTTTGCCAATGGGCACGTAGTGTGCGCCGTGTTTCTTCTTCGCGCGGATTTTGTCCGGGCTCGTAGAATTTCACTCCGCGCAGGGCATCGGGCAGGAACTCTTGGTCAACAAAATTGCCCTGATAATCGTGGGCATATTTGTAGCCGTCGCCATAGCCCATTTGTTTCATCAGTTTGGTGGGTGCGTTGCGGATATGCATTGGCACGGGCAGATCGCCAGTTTGGCGCACCAGTTGCAGAGCGTTGTTGATGGCCATATAGGTGCTGTTCGATTTCACCGAAGTGGCCAGATACACACAGCATTGCGACAAGGTGATTCTGCATTCGGGATAACCTATCTTCGATACCGCATCAAAGCAGGCATTGGCCAAAAGCAGGGCATTAGGATTGCTGTTGCCAATATCCTCGGATGCAAAGATGAGCATACGCCGGGCAATGAATACAGGGTCTTCGCCGCCCTCTATCATTCGCGCCAGCCAATACACGGCGGCATTGGGGTCCGATCCGCGCATCGACTTGATAAACGCCGAGATGATGTCGTAGTGCATCTCGCCCTGTTTGTCGTAGTAGGCTAGGTTTTGCTGGATCACTTGGGTGGTCAGCGCGTTGGTTACCGTCACCGGTCCTTGGGGAGCGTTGTTCACCACAAGCTCTATGGCATTCAGCAGCTTGCGAGCATCGCCTCCCGAAATGCGGAAAAGCGCCTCTACTTCCTGAAAATCCACCTGCCGCCCCTCTTGGGCATAGTGCTGCTGGGCTCGGGCTATCAGCTGTCGCATCTCGTCGGGGCCAAACTCCTTGAGTGTATATACTTGACAGCGCGACAGGAGTGCAGAAATCACTTCGAACGAAGGATTTTCGGTGGTGGCTCCTATCAGGGTCACAATTCCGCGCTCCACGGCTCCCAACAGTGAGTCTTGCTGCGATTTGGAGAAACGGTGAATCTCGTCGATAAAGAGGATGGTTCCTTCTTCTGTTTTGGCTTGCTCAATTACTTCGCGCACTTCCTTCACTCCGCTGCTTATGGCACTGAGGGTGTGAAACGGGCGGTTCAGTGTTTGGCTTATAACGGTGGCCAAGGTGGTTTTGCCAATGCCGGGTGCCCCCCAAAAAATCATGGAGGGTATTCTGCCCGATTCAATGAGTGTGCGCAGTACAGCCCCAGGACCCACAAGGTGCTGTTGGCCTATGTAGTTATCGAGCGAGGTGGGACGAAGTATTTCTGCTAATGGGGTCACGAATAATGGTAATGAGTGATTACAGGATAAGCATTGCGTCGCCGTAGGTGGAGAATTTGTATTTCTCGCGGATGGCTATTTCGTAGGCATGGCTGATAAGGGCAGTGGTGCCGAAAGCGCAGGCCATGATGTATTGCGACGACTTGGGGTGGTGGAAATTGGTCACCATCATATCGGCAATGGAGAATTTGTAGGGCGGATAGATAAACTTGTTGGTCCATCCGTCATAGGCACTGATCTTTCCAAAGATAGTCACTGCACTCTCTATGGCGCGCATAGTGGTGGTACCCACCACACAAATCTTGTGCCCCTCGGCCTTGGCTTCCATCACCTCGTCGCACAGTTCCTGGCTTATATGCATCTCTTCGGCATCCATGCGGTGCTTCGAGAGGTCTTCCACCTCAATATCCTTAAAGTTGCCCATGCCGCAGTGCAGCGTCAGCTCGCGCCAACGCACATCTTTGATTTCAAAGCGTTTCAGCAGTTCGCGACTGAAATGCAGGCCGGCTATGGGTGCTGCCACGGCTCCTTCGTTCTTAGCGTATATGGTCTGGTAGCGTTCGGCATCCAGGTTTTCAATATCGCGCAGTGCGCGCAGCTCTTCGGGAATGGGAGTGTGGCCCAACCCGCGGATATGTTTGATAAACTCCTCGTGGGTGCCGTCAAAAAGAAAACGTACAGTACGGCCGCGCGACGTGGTGTTGTCGATCACCTCGGCCACCAGCGACTCGTTGGGTCCGAAATAAAGTTTGTTGCCTATACGGATCTTACGTGCGGGATCCACAATCACATCCCACAGGCGCATCTCGCGGTTCAGCTCGCGCTGGAGGAATACCGTGATTTTCGCACCCGTCTTCTCTTTCTCGCCATACAGCAGGGCGGGAAAGACTTTGGTGTTGTTGGCAATGCACATATCGCCTTCGTCAACATATTCAATTAGGTCTTTGAAAAGACGGTGCTCGATTTCAAGGGTGTCGCGATGCACCACCATCAGGCGGGCTTCGTCGCGCTGTTTCGAGGGTTTCTCGGCAATAAGGTCTTTGGGAAGCTGAAAGTTATAATAAGACAGTTTCATATATATAATTCTTTATTTTTATCGAAAAGTCTGCAAAGATACGAAATTTTTGCACCAAAGTCAAGTTTTTTAACTTTTTTGTTGCATCTGTTATGTTTTTATCGCTTGCTAGCAATAAGTTATATGATAGTTCCGTTTTAAGTTAAAATGGGGTTTCCCTATCGGGGTTGGAGCGATAGAAAATGCTCCACTTCGTGTTGCCGTTCCAGTGCCATTTCGGCCCAATTGGGGTCGGCTAGTGCCTCGTCCAGTTTTTGTTGCCACTGGGGTTGTCGGAAATATTTCGTTTGTTCCACCACATAGTTTTTCAGTGCTGCAAGGGTGGTGTCGTAATCGGCTATCACCCATGCCTTCTTGTGGTATATAAGCTCCATGGTGTGTGTGGAGGGCGTCTGGCAGCTGGTCGATACAAACTGCACAGTGGCATGCCTTCCGTGGCTCACGGTCGATATGTTGTCTATCCTAAAATCGTTGCAGTCGTCGTTGCCGGTAATGAAATAATACAGCCATTCGTCGTTGCCTATTTCGCCCAGTCCGTCGCTGGGCACTGCCCAGGCTTTTTTCAGTGCCCGGTAGTATTCGTCGGTATAGCAGTCTTTTGTCTTTTCAAAAAACTGGTGGTCGGGTATGGCGGCTATCAGGTGGATTATTTCCTCCTGCGTGGGTGGTGGCACTTTGTGGGTCCAGTCGCACCCCACTAAGGTGCCCAGCAAGGCTAGAATGAATAGAAAAGGTCTGTTATTCATAATTTTTCGTTATTTCTATCACCTTTTGGTAGCTAAGATCCTCAAAGGTGTCGATAACATAACTGCATTTGTCTTCTATGGCTTCGCGCGGATTGCAGGTGGTGATGCCAAAGGTAAACATGCCTGCCGCCATGCCTGCGGCCAAACCGCTATAGGCGTCTTCAAACACCACGCATTCTTGGGGCTTCAGCCCAAAGGTGGCGGCTCCTTTCAGGTAGCAGTCGGGGTGGGGTTTTGAGTGTGCAAAGTGCTCGGCGGTGAGTATGCAGTCAAAAAGGGTTGCAAATTCGGGCATCTGTTCCTCCACCCGTGCCATCTTTTGCTTGTTGCTGCTGGTCACCACGGCCATTTTCACCCCATGGCTCCGCAGGTCGTTCAAAAAATCCACCGCTCCGGGCATAAAATGGTAGCGCATCTTAGCCTCGTGCTCGTTCAGGCTCTGCACTATTTCCTTCTGCAGGGCTGGGGTGTTGAAATAGGTGTCCAGTATGTTTACCAGCGTAGTGCCCTTGATGATATGGGCAAAATCGGCAATTTCGGGATGGTACTGCCTGCCAATCTTCTCCCAATAAATGGTGTATTGCCCTTCTGTGTCGAAAAGGGTGCCGTCAAGGTCAAAAAGCGCAGCCTGTAGGTTCATGGGTAGAGCAATGGGGTTGTGGCGATGAATGAATGATGAAGAGTGACGCGTCCGCAGGTTCGCGTTACTCCTCACCAATTGCGGGTCGCAAGATATTATTTCTTTTCTTTAACGGTCTTGTACTCGTTGTTCAGGCCCTCAAGTATCTCGTCGGTAATGTCCATGGCGGGATTCATATACAGGGTAGGCGAGTCGTTGAAGGTTTTTCGCAGTATGATGTCGAACTGCTGGTTGTCAGCGTTGTACTCACGCACAAAGGCAAAAATGCGGTTCAGCAGCTCTATGTTGGAGTCCATCTGTTTCTGCATCACCTTGCCTGCCAGCTCCTGTTCCAGGGTAGCCAGCTTTTCGGCGCGCTGCTTCAGCTCGGTCTCTTTGGCCTGCTGCTGGCTCAGGGTCATGTTCTCGCCGGTCTTGATAAAGTTCTGGTAGTCGTTCTGAAACTTCATCATCTGCTCCTGGTAGTTCTTTTCCTGGGCCTCTTTGTAGCGGTTCAGCTCGTTCTGCAAATCTATGGCATACTGGTATTTGGCCAGCAGGGTGTCGCTGTTCACGTAAGCCACTTTCAGCACTCCGTCTTCGGCTATCATGGGCTCAGAGGCGTTGGGGTTAAACTTGCTGGGGGCGCCTTTGCCGGTAAAGTGCAGCACAAACAGCACCACCAGAGCCACCAGCAGCACGATGTTGCATGCCATGAGGGTGGTCACCGAACGCTTGAGCGACTGATAACGGCAGTCGTCGGTCTTGGCGGGTTCGGGGTTCTGGGGTTGGCACGAGGGGCAGCAGCACTCTCTCTCTGCCTCGGGGGTCTGATCTACGGGGGTGTTCACCACCTCGTTCTCGGGGATGTTATTGTTTTCTTCCATATTAATTGTCAATTTGTTGTGTTAATTTATTATTCGCTTATTTCTCCCAGGGTGTCAATGGCACGCTGCACACGGGCTATAGTTTCTTCCTTGCCGATAGTCATCACCAAGGTCAGCATGTCGGGGCCCACGGTGGTGCCCACCACTGCCAAACGCAGCGAGTTCATTATCTGGCCCATGTTCAGCTCATTGCCCTTGATATAGTCTTCCAACAGGGCCTTGTGGATGGCGTCATACTCAAAGGCTACGGTGTTCAGGATCTCGATCACCTTGGCCATATGGGTGGTCATGCCGGGTTTCCAACGCTTGCTTACGGCCTTGGGGTCGTACTCGGTGGGAGCCTGGAAGAAGTAATGGGTCTGGTCCCACAGCTCGCTGGGGAAGTTCAGGCGCTCCTTCATCATGCCGCACACCTTGGTCACGTAAGCCATTTCGGCCTCAATGCCGTGCTCTTTCAGCTGGGGCATAAACATCTCGGCCAGCTTCTCGTCGGGGCATTTCTGCAAGTACTCGTGGTTAAACCACTTGGCTTTCTCCACGTTGAATTTGGCACCGCTCTTGCTGATGTGCTCAATGCTGAACAGCTTGATCAGCTCGTCCATCGACATCATCTCCTGGTCGTTGCCGGGGTTCCAGCCCAGGAGTGCTAGCATATTGACAACAGCCTCGGGCAGATAACCACGCTCACGATAGCCGCTGCTGATTTCGCCGGTCTCGGGGTTGTGCCAGTCGAGGGGGAACACGGGGAAACCCAGACGGTCGCCATCGCGCTTGCTCAGCTTGCCGTTGCCGTCGGGCTTCAGCAGCAGGGGCAGGTGGGCAAACTGGGGCATGGTGTCCTCCCAGCCAAACGCCTTGTAGAGCATCACGTGCAGGGGTGCCGAGGGCAGCCACTCTTCGCCGCGTATCACATGCGACACCTCCATCGTGTGGTCGTCCACAATGTTGGCCAGGTGGTAGGTGGGCATACCGTCCGACTTAAACAGCACCTTGTCGTCCAGCAGGCGCGAGTTCATCGTCACATCGCCACGTATCAGGTCGTGCACGGTGATGTCGATATTGTCGGGAAATTTAAAACGCACCACATAGGGGTCGCCGTTGTCAATGCGGCGCTGCACTTCCTCTGCGCTGAGCGACAGGCTGTTCTCCATCATGCCGCGGGTGTTGCAGTCATACTGGAAAGTCTTTTTCTCGGCCTCAAACTCTTTGCGCTTGGCGTCCAGGGCTTCGGGCTTGTCAAAAGCATAGTAGGCCCAGCCGTCGCGTATCAGTTGGTCGGCATACTGGCGGTACATAGGCTTGCGGTCGCTCTGACGGTAGGGGCCGTAGTTGCCGCCAATGTGCACACCCTCGTCAAACTTAATGCCCAGCCAGTCCAGTGCCTCAATGATATAGGCCTCGGCACCGGGCACAAAACGAGTCTGGTCAGTGTCTTCAATACGAAGGATCATGTCGCCACCATTCTGGCGTGCAAAAAGATAGTTGTAAAGTGCCGTGCGTACACCTCCAATGTGGAGGGGGCCGGTCGGACTAGGTGCGAAACGAACGCGTACTTTTCTCATCATTATATTGTATTTAATTTATTCTTTATATGTAATTATTTTCTGATTTCTGCAAGTTCGGAGTATTTTTTCCTGCCCCGCAGATAATAGTGGGGCAATATAAGTCCGGGATAAATGCAGCTCACCTCGCGGTGCTGCATCTTCTCTCGTTTTTGGCGGTAAATATGCTTTGATTGGCCAAAAGCCCTGTGGGCCTCAAACACTGCCTTGCACTCGCCGGTGTTCTTAGCCAGCAAAAACTTCAGTGCGGCCACATAGTCCAGCATCCTTCTCACCGTCATCACCCAGCGGCGGCGGTTGGCGGGCAGATTCTTATAGAGCATAGCCATATTGTTGCGGAAGTTGAGGAAAGTCTTGCGGGGGTTCGACTTAGGCAGGGTGCCGCCGCCCACATGATACACCACCGATCTTGGGCAGTATTCCACCCTGTAGCCTGCGTTCTTGGCCCGCCAGCAAAAGTCAATCTCCTCCATGTGGGCAAAGAAATCGCCGTCCAGTCCGCCCAGCTCGCGCCACACATCGGCGCGCACAAACATAGCCGCTCCCGAAGCCCAGAAAATCTCGCAGGGGTCGTCATACTGGCCCTGGTCCTTCTCCACCGTGTCAAACATGCGTCCACGGCAGAAAGGGTAGCCGTAGCTGTCAATAAAGCCTCCCGCGCCTCCGGCATACTCAAACGTATCGCGTTGGTCATACATCAGCAGTTTGGGCTGGCAGATAGCCGTCTGCTCGTTCTGCTGCATCTGCTCTATCACGGGGGCTATCCAGTTGGGTGCCACCTCCACGTCATCGTTCAGCAGCACATAATAGTCGGCCTCAATCTGCTTCAGCGCAAGATTGTAGCCTTCGGCAAAGCCGTAGTTCTTGTCCAGTTGCACAATGCGCAGGGTAGGGTAGTGGGTGCGGACAAACTCAATGGAGTCGTCGGTAGAGCCGTTATCGGCAATCACCACCTCGGCGTCGCCCGTTGTGTTGGCGGTCACCGAAGGCAGAAACCTCTCCATCATGTGTCTCCCGTTCCAGTTCAGTATTACCACAGCAATATGCATGTTTATAATTAAGAATTAATAATTAGTAATTAAGAATTAAAAAATCTCCTTACCTCCCAAACTCCCAAACTCCATCAACTTCAAAACTCCAAAACCTCATCCACTTTCCACTTTCAACTCTCCACTCTGCACTCCACCTCCTCCGGCCTTTTCCTTTTCCACCGCTTGTGCGACCACAGCCAGTATTGGGGGGCGGAATCTATCGTTTCTTTCAGTCTTTTCACATAGGCGGCCTCAATAGTGTATTGCGGCACTTCGCTTGGGCGCTCGCAGAGCACCGAAAACTCCACCTCGTAATAACCTCGCTTCACCTTCCTCACCTCGTAGTATAGCACCGGCAAGTCGTATTTGCGGGCAAAATACTCGGCGCCATACAAAAAGGGAGTCTCCTGGTTCATAAACATAGTCCAGTACGATTTGTGCACATTGCTGGGCGACTGGTCGCTCAGCATCATATAGGCTGCCGGCACGTGGTGCTCTTCGTAGTAGGCTATCTTCTGGCGCACGTTGGTCTGGTCCACAATCTCCGTGCCAAAACGCGAGCGCCTCCTTGTCACAAACCCTGCCACCCATTTGTTGTTGAGCGGTTTGCCCACGCCTATGCCCACATGGCGTAGCTGGAAATTAAGCGACGACACCATGTACTCCCAGTTGTTGTAGTGCGACGACATCAGCACCACGCTCTCCCCCCTCTCGTAGTATCCGTTCACCAGCTCGCGGTTCAGCACCTTATAGTGGCGCAGAATGCTCTTGGGCGAGGCAAATAGGTTGTGCACCCCCTCCACCAGCAAGTCGCAAATATGGTGGTAGTAGGCCCGCTCTATGCCTCTGCGTTCCGCCTCGCTCCTGTCGGGATACGATCTTTGCAAATTGCCGCGCGTCACCCCCCGGCGGTAGTGCGCCAGGTGGTAAACCACAAAGTACAATATGTCGGACAAAAAACGCAAAAATAATTAAGAATTAAGAATTAATAATGAGGGAATGTAGATTGTAGATTGCTGATTGTAGAGTTCCGGGTGCGGCCCCACTCTACATTCTAAAATCTAAAATCTACATTCCAAATCAGTATCCTCTGTCAAACTGTTCGCCCACCTCGCCTATCACATCCTCGTCCAGCTGGTTCTGGCTCAGCACGCGCTCCCAGAAAGGAGTGTGTACCTCGCTGCGCACGCTGGAATTGAGCAGGCGGTAGTAGCCGCTGCGCATCTCGTCCCAAAACAAAAACACACTGTTGGGCTTCTCGCCGGCAATCAGATTGTAGCGCCACAGCTGGTAGGGCAGGTAGTGCACCGTGCCGCGGCTGTCGGCACCGTCGGTAGCCGACGAAGTCACGTTCTGCATGGCGCGCGAAGGATTGTCCATCGGATTCTGTCCTATATGCAGCGCTCCCACAAAATTCTTCTCGTCGCGGATAAAGTCTGGGGGGCCGTACTGCAGATACACGCGTCCGCGGTCCGTCATATAGCCCGGGGTGCGGGGATAGCTAAAATGCTCGTCAACATAAGTCAGCATACGGCGGTAGTTCAGCCAGTCGCTCTCGGGGTCCAGGGCGTTGCGGCGCATCCAAAAGCGGTAAAAGAAAGTCTGCTTCTCCACCACATTATTCTTCGTCTTGGTCAGATTGCGGGCAGCCTCCACCTCATACGACGATGCAATGGGATACAGCGCGTCCAGATAGTAGTCCAGCTGCTCCTCGTCGGTGATAAGGGCGGCAAAGCTTGTGGCCACATTATCCTCGGCCATAGCGCCGTCCATCACCTTGGGGTTCGAGCGCTGAAAGTCCAGGCTCTTCTTCATCAGCACCTCGTTGGCCAGGTTCATCACCTCCACCACCAGACTGTAGTTGCCCGAAGGCAGCTTGGCAATGTCGATATAATCAATAATAGCGTCAGTAGCCTGGGCTTTGGGGCGGTTGCGATAATTCTCAAAGCCACGCAAAATGCGGCCGTTCTCCTGCTGTTCAATGCAGGTGCGCACAATATAGGGCTTGTCGCCCACCTCGCGGTCCAGGTTATAAATCTCGTAATAAGCCTTCAGCATGGTAGTCTTCTGATCCACAAAATTATTGATAAAAGGCACCATGTCGTATCCGTTGCGCGAAAGCATATTCTCGGTAGTCGTGGGCGTAAGGTCCGACATCAGCTGTATGTTCGACATAGAGGGCTTGTTGGCCTCGTAAAACACCACCAGCTTGTCGCGATACACTGCGGGCTTCTCGGCCGAAGCCTTGTCGTGCAAGCTCAGCTCCAGGTCGTAAATGCCGTTGGGCAGACTAAAACGCTGCATGTCCAAAAAAGTGAAAGCCGTAGCCGTGTCGCTGGTCGTCACGGGGCTCTTAAGCTCATATTTCTTCACATAGGCCACCTCTGCGGCATTGCGCACCACCAGGGTCACCTCCACCGTGGCGCGATACTGGTTCTTATTGTCCATGTGCTGCGTCTGAGCGTTCACATAGGCCTCCTCGCCCACCTTCTCAAACACAAGGCTGCGGGCGTCAAAATCCAGATACGTCTCCACATAAGGCTGGTTGCTCCCAGGCAGATAAAAAGTGGAGTAACTAAACAGGGCCGACAGCTGCCTCTTATCGGCAAAAACCGACGATACCAGCATCAGGGCCACAATCAGTAAGGCAAATTTCTTCATATTAATACCAAATTTAGTTATAAAAAACGCAAAAAAAAAATAATTATTGTGCCTCACCCCCAATTTTCTTCCCCTTAGATTCAATAAGGTATTTAAGTAAAGACCCCATTTTGCGCTGGATCATACCATTTGGTCAGATTGCCATTTTGTAATTTTGTCAATTGTGTTGTGTCGTAATTCGAAAAATATTCGTATCTTTGCA
>JAKSMO010000033.1 GCA_024400545.1 Bacteroidales bacterium
CGCTGTTTATCATCTTGCAAAGATACAAATTTTCAAGCAAATCACAACTTTGAGTCTGCCAAGCACTGCGCCAGCGAAGCTGTTTATCATCTTGCAAAGATACAAATTTTCAAGCAAATCACAACAGCTCGGCGAAAAGCTATATCCCGTAGTCGCTGTTTATCATCTTGCAAAGATACAAATTGGTGACTTGAGGTAGGACTCCAATCGTAATTCATCAATTACTATTCCCCAATCCCTGCCATTCTGCGAATGAGGGTGAGGTAGTCGGTGTAGTGGTTGAGGCCGCAGGACTCGCAGCGGTCGGCGGGATCGTGGTAACCGCCATAGGGCTGCCCCATGGTGAGCAGGAATATCGACGGGCAAAGGTTGGAGAACCAGTAGTGGTCGGAATTGGCGGAATTGTCGCGAGGACGGATCTCGGGTGCCACATGACTTTCGGCATTGAGCTGGCAGAGACGGTCGAAGTAAGGCTTGGTGTTTTCGCTCTTGGCATTGAAGCACATAAGACCCTCGTCGCCACCGCAGAACATATCGATATTGCAGAGGAGCTTTACCTTGGTGTAGTCGATTAATGGATGCTGGGCGGCATATTGGGAGCCTTTGAGGCCCGACTCCTCGCCACTGAAAAGCATGAAGACATAGGTGTAGTAGGGCTTGGACTGCGACACGATGCGGGCCAGGTCGAGCACGGCGGCAGTGCCACTGGCATTGTCGTGAGCACCGGGAAAGAGGACTGCGTCGCCCATGATGCCGCAGTGGTCGTAGTGAGCGGTGAAGACCACCATGCTGTCGATAACACCAGGGATGTAGCCCACCACGTTTTGCGAGCGATAAAGCCAACGGAACTGAACGGGCAGACTGGCATGGACCTTGCGCACCTTGGCGGGAAGGGCACTGTTGAGCACCTGGATATAGGCGGGATTGGGCTGCTGATCGCCTACAATGGGACTATAGGTATCGAGCTTGTCAACACCGACAATCCAAGTGCCGTCTTTGAGCTGCTTTTTGAATTTGGCGTCGGCCAGCTGTTGCGAAAAGCCCTTGCGGAAGGTGGAAGCCACACGATATTGGGTGTAGGGCGTAAGTTCTTCGCCGTTGATCTCCAAATCGAGGAGTCCTTCGAGACTATAGCAATTGTAAGTATAGTGCTGAAGGTAGTTGGTTTGGAGGGGCAGCACGCCAAGGCGCTGCATCTCGGAGGCGAGGAAGTGGGCGGCTATGGAATCGCCATGATACGAGGCACCACGGCCATACATGCGGTGCGACGACAGCTCGCGGATGATGCGGCGGGCATAGGTGGTGTCCTGCGCCTGAAGGGTGGCGAGTGACAGGAGCAGAAGGGCGAGGGCAAGGGTTTTCTTCATGTGAAATTGGGGTTTGATAGGTTTAGAATCCGGGGAATGAGAAGAAGAGTGTGGGCAGCATGAGCAGGAAGCCCAGCACGATGAGGCCGAGGATGAATTTCCACACCCAGCGCACCCAGGTGGCATAGGGAATTTTGGCCACGCCCAGGCAGGCAATGAGCACACCGGAGGTGGGGGTGAGCATGTTGGTGAATCCGTCGCCAAACTGGAAGGCCAGGACGGTGGTTTGGCGGCTTACATGGATGAGGTCGGCAAACTGCGCCATGATGGGCATGGTGAGGGCTGCCTTGGCCGAGCCACTGGGCATGATGATATTGAGCAGGGTTTGGAAAGCATACATGACGCCCAGCGAGGCCACTTCGCCGGTTTCGGCCAGCGAGCGGGTGAGGCCATAAAGGATGGTGTCGATAACCTTGCCGTCGCGCAGGATGAAGATGATGCCGCTGGCAAGACCCACGACGAGGGCGGCGGAAAGGATGTCTTTGCAGCCGGCAAGAAAGAGTTTGGCAATATCGTCGGCACCCTGTTTATCGGCAATGCCGCTACAGATGCCCATGGCAAGGAAAAGGGCGGAAATTTCCATGATATACCAGTCGTAGCCCAGCACTCCTATCACGAGGTAGAAGATGGTGAAAAGGAGGATATCGATGATGAAGAAATGAACCGACTTGCGCAACATGAAGAAGCCCGACACGACAAAGAGGGCGGCAAGCACAGGCATGATGACCAGCGAGGCGGTGCCGTCGCCCACGGCAATGGTGGTGCGGGGCATGACGATGGCGCAATAGACCATGACCGCGGACAGCAAGCCATAGACCACCCAAGCGGAAACGGGGGAATGATAGGCCACGGGCGCATCGGCCTGCTGCTGGGTGCGCTGGCGCCAGTAGTCGTCGAGACGGTACATGGGCGATTTTTGGGGATGGCGCTTGACCCAGTTGGCATACCAGAGCACGAAGGCTATGCCCACGGTGGTGAGCACGAGCCAGCAGAAGACTCGGTATTCGAGGCCGGAGAAGATGGGGAGGTCGGCTATGCCCTGGGCGATGCCGATGGTGAAGGGGTTGAGCATGGCACCGGCAAATCCCACATGGGCAGCCACATAGCACATGCACACGCCCACGATGGAATCGTAGCCCATGGAGATGGCCAGCGGCACGAATATGACCACGAAGGCGATGGTTTCCTCGCTCATGCCGAAAACAGCGCCAAAGAGGCTGAACATGATCATGATGAGGGCGATGATGATGTTTTCGACTCCCAGCTTTTGGAAGAACCGATACCGGTTGAGCTTGAGCACCTTGCGCAGGAATGCCAGCACGCCCACATCGACGGCATGGCTGTTGTTGAGAATCCAGAAAGCACCTCCTACCATAAGAATGAAGATGATGATGTCGGCCTTATCGACGAAACCATTGAATAGCGATGAAAAGACCTGCCAGGTTTGCGGAGCCCGATCAACGTAATGGAATGAGCCGTTTTGCACCACCTCCTTGGTGGAAACAGTGCCGTCGGCATTGGTGAAGGAAATGGTTTCGCGCACAAACTCGCCAGCGGGCACCAGCCAGGTGCATACTGCCGCAATGACGATGAGGGCGAAAACGATGGTAAAGGTGTGCGGAATCTTTTTCATGTTTTGGGGGAACAGACGGTGATTGCAGGATTACTGGATTGAGGCAAGATAGGAGTTGCGATAGTGATAGTCGGCCGACACGTCGTCGCCAAACCACGAGGGGGGCACAAAGGCATTGGCGGCCTGGGTGTTGGGGAATTCTACTTCGACAAGCATGAGTCCGGCATGGCGGCCATGGAAGATGTCGAGTTCGGCAACAAGACCTTCGTAGGCACCATCGGCCTGCTGGCGGCGGAGGCTGATGCGATAGCGCGTTTTGGACACGCGGCCCATATCGCATTTTTGCAACAGGTGCTGGTAGCTGTGCTCGGTGAGGGCGAACTCCTCCTCGCGGTTGTGGATGGCCGACGAGAGCTCGGTGCGAAGGTTCTGCTTGACGGTAAGAATATAAGCATCACCCATCCTGCGGATGCGCAGGGTGGGTGATGTGCAGAGGTAAGCTTGTTCGATCTCGATGTGCTCGTACTGCTCAAGGTCGTCGGGCAGTTGGCGCACGAGGTACTTACGTTCTATCTCCATAGGCTCGGATTAGAGAGTCTTGAGGTATTCGGTGACATTTTTCTCGATACGGGCAGCCACATCGGCGCAGTCGTCGGCTTTCTGGAACTTCTCGCCAGTGATGTGCTCATAGAGTTCGATATAGCGGTCGGTGATGGAGTTGACGATTTCGTCGGTCATCTCGGGCACCTGCTGACCGGCCTGACCCTGGAAGCCATTGGCCATGAGCCATTCGCGGACGAACTCTTTGGAGAGCTGACGCTGACGCTCGCCCTTGGCCTGGCGCTCCTCGTAGCCTTCGGCATAGAAATAGCGGCTGGAGTCGGGGGTGTGGATTTCGTCGATGAGGTAGATCTTGCCGTCGCGCTTGCCAAACTCGTATTTGGTATCGACGAGGATGAGGCCTTTTTCGGCAGCCATCTCGGTACCGCGCTGGAAGAGTGCGAGAGCGTATTTTTCGAGCTGGTCGTAGTCTTCCTGCGAAACGAGGCCGGTGCGGATGATCTCGTCGCGGGAGATGTTCTCGTCGTGGCCGGCATCAGCCTTGGTGGTGGGGGTGACGATGGGCGTGGGGAATTTCTGGTTTTCGACCATGCCCTCGGGCAGCTGCACGCCGCAGAGGGTGCGGGCACCAGCTTTGTATTCGCGCCATGCGCTACCGGCGAGATAGCCACGGACAATCATCTCGACGCGGAAGCCTTCGCATTTGAGACCCACGGTGACCATGGGATCGGGAGTGGCGAGCTTCCAGTTGGGAACGATGTCCTGAGTGGCATCGAGGAACTTGGCAGCAATCTGGTTGAGCACCTGACCTTTGTAAGGAATGCCCTTGGGAAGAACTACATCGAAGGCGCTGATACGGTCGGAGACCACCATGGCCATATACTTATCGTCGATGTTGTACACGTCGCGCACTTTACCGACATAAAGACTTTTTTGATTGGGGAAAGAAAACTGGGTTTTTACAACTGCTTTCATGTTATTGTGATTTTAAGATTTAACTGATTGATTATTCTTCGTCTAATTGTTGGGCAAAGAAGGTGAAATTGACTTTGCCGTAATTGCGGTGCTGCCAGAAATGGGGATGATCTTCGAACTGATATTCGCGCGGATGCTCCAGAATGAAGATGCCGTCGGGGTTGAGCAGCTGATGCTCGAAGATGAGGTCGGGCAGCTGAGCCAGATTTTCGAGCGCATAAGGAGGATCGGCAAAGATGAGGTCGAATTTTTTGTAGGCGCGCTTGATGAGGTCGAAGACATCGGAGCGGACCACATGGATATTCTTGACTCCAAACTGCTGGGCCGACGATTTGATAAAATCGGTGCACTGGGCGTTGATATCGATAGAAGTGACATCTTTCACGCCACGAGATATGAACTCGAGAGAGATGGCTCCTGTGCCCGCAAAAAGGTCCATGACACTGCATTCCTCGTAATCGACATAGTTGTTGAGAATGTTGAAAAGGCTCTCGCGCGCCATGTCGGTAGTGGGGCGGACGGGCAGTGTGGTGGGCGGATTGAGGCGACGGCCTCGGAGTGAACCAGCTATTATGCGCATTATGATTAACTTATTGAATTATATTTATATTTATTAAGAGAAAAGGAAGGGATGCTGATAGGTGGGGAAGGTTTGGAAGGCAGGATTGGTGAAGGTGATGGGACGACCCGTGTGGAGGGTGACGTTGGGGAAATAGTGCTGAAAGAGTGCAAATGTGTCGCGGTTAACCATACCACACATGGCCATTTCCATGTCGGGAGTTTCGATATGGAGCTGTTTCATGATGTCGATGCCATGATAAAGGATCTCGTTGATAGACTTGGCCTCGAAGCTATTGCTGAGCATCAGATGGCCGTTGTAGAATGCCTCGAAATCGCCCACGCCGGGACGAAGGTTCATCAGGAGTATGGGATGCTGAAGGCTGCGCTGGAGCAGCACATCGTTGGCCAAGACGGAGTGCTGGCAGTGGACATCGATGCCGGGGATGGCCAGTTTGAAAGCGGTGACTACCGTTGTTGGTGCCGAATATACTATATAGGATTTGAGCAACGGCACTTGGATATGATAGACGCCCGCACCAAGGTCGGGGTTGGCTACCATACGAAGATACTGGCGATCGCGGACAGGGTCGTAAAGATGCTCGGGAATCCAGACACAATGCTGCGAGGGAACCACGAGTCGCACCTGACGCAATCCAAAAGTGGATATGTTGTTTTGGGCAAAGAAGTCTTTCAACGCCTGAGCCAGTTCGCCAAACGGACGGTCGAAACGGAACTGCACATCGGCATAGGTGAGCAGTTCGTGCTGCAGGGTGGTTAATGAAAAAGAAAATCCATTTGACCGGAGGCAAATGGATAATCTTGTTTCGTTATTGGCCACCGCTTTATCTGTTGTGATAATAGTTGTGACTTGATTTGACATTTTATTCAAAGTTACCGTCGGTGATGGTCTGGGTCATATCACCAACCTTCCAACCGGAGAAACGATGATTCTGTTCGAGCTCGGCAAGTTTGTTGACAACCAACTGATGGTCGAGGTCCTGAAGAAGGTCGCTCATCTCAACGAGGCACTCGAAAACGGGCAGCTGGAAGCCGCTCTTCTCGATGAAGCCAGCCTGGAGCTTGAACTCTTGCTTAACATCGCGGGGATAGGGTACATAGCGGAGGTTCATGATTTCCTCGTTAGTGAGGGTGAACTTTTTATTTTCGCGGAGGTACTGAACGGGGTTGACATATTCAACAACGCGGGAAACATAACCGGCCTTGAGCTGCTCGGACTCGGACATTTCGTTGATATCAACGTCCTCGGGGATCTTGTCGTAGTTGATGTTTTTGTTGACAACGCTCATGCTATCCTCGTTGATGAGACGGTTGAAGAGGGTGTCGAAACTACCAGTGTAGCAGCCGTAAGTGTTTTTGTAAGCTTCCTCAAGGGTGCGGATAGCTTTGAGTTTCTCGGCGCAAGCGTCGCGACGTTTGGTGAACTCATTGTCGAATTTTACAGGCTCCATGATACTGCGATACAGCCAAAAGATAAGGCCAAGAATCACAACGCCTAAGACGATCTGGACTAAAGTTTTGCTTTTCATGTTATATTATTGTTTTATTATTATCTATGAGATTGCAAAGATACGAAAAAAAACTAAGAAAAACTGAAATTATTGAAAAGTTTTTTTTTATTGTTGTTCGCGATGTGTTACAACTACCTGACAATTAAAATTTTCCGAAATCCATTTTGCGGTACGTTCGGCACAATAAACTGACCTATGCTGGCCTCCGGTACAGCCAAAACTGACCATCAGACTTGAGAAGTTGCGCTCTAAATACTTGTTTATTGAGGGTCCGACCAACTGCTGAACTCCCGCAAGGAAGTGCTCGACGGCCTCATCACCGCAAAGGAAGTCGATAACAGGCTGGTCCTTACCGGTATAGCTACGATATTCGGGATAACGCCCCGGATTAGGCAAAGCACGACAGTCGAACACATATCCGCCCCCATTGCCAGACGGATCGGCGGGGAGTCCTTTTTTGTAGGAAAAGCTACCCACTTTGACGGTGAGACCAGCGGGCACTGGGGCCGACGACTGCGCCAGCTGAGAGTTGACAATGGCTTGCCAAACCCCTTGGAGATGGGGAATATGGATAGGCAAAGTAATACTTTCAATAATATGTCTTAAATTATTAATAGCTAATGGTATGCTATTAATGAAATAGTCTTTGCGCTCGAAATATCCGCGATAGCCGTAGGCTCCCATTGCCTGCATGATGCGGATGAGCACATAGGCATAGAAATGCTGACGAAACTCATCTTTATTGATGGCTATTCGCCGCGAAAGGCATTGGATATAGTGGTCGAGCAATTCTTGTCGAATGACTTCGGGAATGTCACTCTTGGCACTGTAGAGCAGCGAGGCCACGTCGTATTGTGCGGCCCCTCTCCTACCCCCTTGGAAATCTATGTAATAAGGGATGCCTTGGTGCATCATTATGTTGCGAGACTGGAAGTCGCGATAGAGAAAATACTGGCAGTCGGTGCCCAGGAGATATTGGATAAGCGTTTGGTAGTCGCGCTCAAGCAATTCCTCGTCGAAAGGAACATACTTTAGCTTGAGGAAATAATATTTAAAATAGTTTAGATCCCACTGCATTGACTGGGCATCGAAAGCCTCGCGAGGATAAGCATTGGAGAAATCAAGGTCGCGTCCCTGCACTTGTATTTCGGCCAGATCGTCAAGCACTTGGCGATAAATACGCAGCACTTCAGCATCGAAACCGCCACCTTGCCTCCGCTTGTCGTAAACATAGTCGTAGAGGGTTTGATTACCCAAATCTTGCTGGAGATAGTAGCGGCGGTCGGGGCTAATATAATATACCTCGGGCACATGAATGCCCTTGCTGAGAAGGGCTTGGCTATAATAGAAGAAGGCTTCGTTTTCGCGCACATCTTCGTTATAGGCCACAATGCACTGCCGGCTGGCACTTTGGGCTCGCCAATATTTGCGATTGCTGCCGTTGGCCGAAAGGGCTAACAGGCTGGCTATGGGTTCGCCTGCCCAATCCAGATACAACTGATGAATGAGCTGTTCCATGGCTTAGTCGGAAAGTTCGTCGAGCATGTGGCAGGTGCCGGAGAAATAGGCGCCGGGTTCAATGGCCAGCTTGTTGGCAACGATATCGCCTTTGACATGTGCGGTAGAGTACAATGTAAGGAATTCCTTTACAGAGAGGTTGCCATCGATGATGCCGATCACGTTGGCATTCTGACATACAACATTGCCATAGATATGGCCGTGTTCGCCAATGACCAATTTGCCTGTAAGGGTGATATTGCCTTCGAGGGTGCCGTCCATGCGGAAATCGCCGTTGGCCTGGATGTCGCCTTTGATGACGGTGCCGACGGTAATGGTATTGATAAGGCTGCTATTATTGTCGCTCATTTCACATAATATTTATTGTAGAACATATTATATGCATCTACTTGTTTACGATTATATAAAGTGGTGTAATTCTGTTTGGAGATGGCAAATATCTGATAGTCGTCGGCATTATAATCGGTCATCGGGCCTTCTTCGCGGCGGAGGTGGCGAGCAAAGTCGTAGGCCTCCTGTGCATTGCCAAAACTACTGATAGTGACCATCTGTGTGGAATCGGTGAACATCAAAGGACTTGCCTTGAGTCCGGAATTGGCATAATAATTCATTATAAAATTGCCCACCTTGCCTTGCAGTTGGGTGGCACGGATCTTCTTCTCTTTCACAATGATAACGACCCAGTGCGGACTGTTGGCTTTGTAGCGGAACATTTGCGCTTCGGGCGATAGTTCGGCCGAGGAGGCAGCAACATTGTCGGCTGAACTGGACAAGTTGTTTTTACGGACGGTAGTGGCTGCGGCAACAGAATCGGTGCTGGCCAGGAGGTCGCCACCGCTGTTGGCTATGTATTTTCCGCCATCACCCTGCAGGAAAGCAAGCTGATTTTGGGCCAAGGCCACCAAAGTGTCGGAGGTGGAGTAATTGCTGATGATACTTTGGAAAGTGTTGATAGCCGCCGATTTATTATCCATTCGGGCATAGGCCAGACCTTCCCAGAAGAGGAATCGGCCGAGCAGGGAATTGCCCTCATAGCGATTTTCTGCCAGGCCGACGGCTTCGACTACATCTTCGTAGCGGCGTTTGCGATAGAGGGTATAAATCTCATCGTAATCTTCGTTGATCAGCTGGTCGCGACGGAGGATTTCTTTATAGTAGTCCTCATCCAAAATCATGTTGGCAAAATCGCTATCGGGGAAACCCATCAGCACCATATCCTTATAGTAATTGGAACTGGGAGTGTTGCCCTGTTTGTCGTAAATCTTATACAACATGTAGAAAGCCTGCACGATTTCGGGATTGTCGGTATATTGGTTGACCAATCGCAAGTAGCATTCAAGGGCTTTGGCTATGTTTTTTACACCGTCGTAATAAATATAGCCGGCATTGAGAAGGCTGACCGCAGTTTGAAACTGCATGCTGTCCTGCATGGTACTATCAGGCAATGATTTGAGATAGTAGGCTACGCTGTGCGGATCGTTGGGATTGCCATTGGGATCCACTGCCTTGTCGGCTTTGCTCAGCGTGTCGTTTTTTTCGTCATCGACATTGTCATCTTGATCGTTGGCCGACTCGTCAGCCTGGACAAGCATGTTCATGCCCAGCAAGCCTTTCTTCGACATGAACCAATAGTCCTCCAACGGACGCATGCCCCATTTTTGACGGAACGATTCTTTGCCTTTCTGCACTGTGGACTCGTTATAGAAATACCAGTCACCCTTAAGGGTGTTGGCCTGGGCCTTGGAATCGTTGGCATATTGCTGTAGGAGCTCGCGTTCCTTGGCTTCCTCTTCGGCCTTCTTGAGTTCTTCAATCTTTTTATTGATCACTTCAAGACGCTCTTTCTCAGGCATGTTGGCCACGGCTATCAGACTGTCGTTGTTGTGTATGACACGAGTGAATGAGACCAACGATGTGAGCAAATCGTAGCGCGACTTGATGGAAGAATAGCGAGGATAGTCGGACTTGATAATTGCCATGGCTGTATCGTAATAGATCTGAGCCTGGTCGTAGTCTTGGTATTTATCATACATGATTCCCGCCAAGCGGATGGCCGAACGCGCTTTCTGCGCGGGATTATTTTTCGATACGGCTGTTGATGTGCGGAAATTCTCGCAGGCTTTCTTCACATCGCGAAGTCCCATGTACATCTCGCCCTTGGCATAATAGATTTGATCCTGAAACTCTTCGTTCTTCTTATCGTTCAGCATACGATTGAGAAGACGCTCCAGCTTGGCTTGGTCGGTGTGCTGCAAATCGGCGCACGACGCAATGTTGAGGCGCGCATTGAACTCCATCTCGTAATCCGGATTGCATTTTAGCACCCGTTCGAAATATTTTGAAGCCGTAGGACGCTTATCCTGATCAAGATACACTTGACCGAGGATATAGTTGATGCGAGCTTTCTGAGCCTGGGTGGGGTGGCATTCCAGTGCCATTTTGAGGAACTGCACACCTTTTTTGTATTTCTCTTGCGGCAAAGTGCATTCTGCCATTGCCATATAAAGGTTGAGGCGCTGCTTGGGCGAGAAATTGCCTTTGCCCAAATTTGACACCAGTTCGTCGAGGGAACTCTCGGCATCCTGATAACGTTGGTCGAAGGTGGCGCAACGGGCCAGAAGGACTGCCGCCTCGTCGCCAATATCGGTGCCATTGTACTGAGTCGCTAACATTTGGCAAGTGGATGCCGAAGTACCAAAGTCGTGCTTGTAGAATGTGGCATAAGCCGTCATCAGGTAGCATTTTGATATATATGGAACATGCTCGTATCCATCTATAAAAATACTATGCTTCTTGATACATTTGACACTTTTCTCAACGGCACGGTCGAACTGCGGATTCATTGCCATACTCTCATCCTTAGTGCCCAATTTGGCAACCGGAAGAATGCGAGTATAATCATCTTTCACTTGAGCCTGAAGCATGTTCAAGCCCTGCTTCAGGCTTTCGTTACCATTCCACCACACGTTATAATGCGCGGTGGTATTATGAAACTGAACATTTGTCCAATTGGCCTTCTGTGTAGAGCACGATGTTGCTATAGCCGCGATGGCTACAGCAAACGCAAGACGTTGAACTTTATTCAGTTTAGAAATCATGATTACTTTAATTAGACGTTAAATCTGAAATGCATAATGTCGCCATCCTGCACCACATAGTCCTTACCCTCAACAGCGATCTTACCTGCTTCGCGACATTTGGCTTCAGAGCCCAGGGCCACATAGTCTTCATATTTGATGACTTCGGCACGAATGAAACCGCGCTCGAAATCGCTATGAATCACACCGGCAGTCTGGGGGGCTTTCATGCCTTTTTTGAAAGTCCAAGCGCGGCACTCTTTAGGACCTGCGGTAAGGAAGGTTTGAAGATTGAGAAGTTTATAGGCGGCCTTGATCAGGCGGTTGACGCCAGATTCTTTCAAACCCAGATCTTCCAGGAACATCTGCTTTTCTTCGTAGGTTTCGAGTTCGGCTATATCGGCCTCAATACCTGCGCCAATTACAAGAACTTCAGCTTCTTCGTCTTTCACAACTTCACGCACAGCTTCTACATATTTATTGCCATTTACCACAGATGCCTCGTCAACATTACAAACATAGAGGATGGGTTTGGCGGTGAGAAGCATAAGGTCTTTTGCGGCATCAAGCTGACTATCTTCAAGCTTGACAGTGCGAGCGCTATGGCCGGACATCAAAGCATCGCGATAGAGGTCCATTACCTCAACCAGCTTCTTGGCTTTGGCATCACCACCAGCCTTGGCCTTTTTCACCTCTTTGTCGTATCGATTCTCAATAGTTTCCAAATCCTTGAACTGAAGCTCGAGATCGATGGTCTGTTTGTCGCGAATGGGATCGACAGAACCATCAACGTGAGTAACATTATCATCTTCAAAACAACGCAGGACATGGATAATTGCATCGGTGGTGCGGATATCACCCAAGAATTTATTGCCCAAACCTTCACCTTTGGAAGCACCTTTCACCAGTCCGGCAATATCTACAATCTCAACAGTGGCAGGCACCACGCTTGCAGGACGTTCCATTTCAACCAATTTGGCTAAACGCTCGTCGGGAACGGTGATGACACCCACATTGGGTTCGATTGTACAAAAAGGAAAGTTAGCAGCTTGAGCTTTGGCATTACTCAAACAGTTGAACAAAGTTGACTTACCCACGTTGGGGAGTCCTACGATACCACATTGAAGAGCCATATCTAAATATTAATCGTTTTTAAATGATGAATTATTCGCCCTCAATCATATCTTTTTCGATAAGATATTGATTGCGGGTGGTGGAATTGCGGCAGATAAGTTCGCCCAAGAAACCTGCCAAAAACAGCATTGTGCCCATCAGGATGAACAGCATGGAGACATAAAACCACACACTGTTGGTAAGCGAGATGCTGCCACAAAGACGCATAGCGCATACGATTACAAATGCCAGGAAACCTAAGAAAAACGAGCAGCTGCCGATAAGTCCGAAGAAGTGCATGGGCTGTTTGCCGAATTTTGACATGAACATGATACTCATGAGGTCGAGATAGCCGTTTACAAAGCGGTCGAGACCAAATTTGGTAACGCCGAATTCACGTTTGCGGTGTTGCACCACTTTCTCGCCTATCTTGGAGAAACCTGCCCATTTGGCAATGACAGGGATATAGCGATGCATCTCGCCATACACCTCGATGCTCTTCACCACATCACGACGATAGGCTTTCAAGCCACAGTTGAAGTCGTGAAGCTTGATACCGCTCATCTTGCGGGTTGTCCAGTTGAAGAATTTTGAAGGTATGTTTTTGGCAATCTTTGAGTCGTAACGTTTTTTCTTCCAGCCGCTCACCAAGTCGTAGCCGTCCTCTTTTATCATACGATACAGCTCGGGAAGCTCGTCGGGACTGTCCTGCAGGTCGGCATCCATTGTCACCACCACATCGCCTAAGGCTTTGCCAAAACCCACATTAAGGGCGGCAGATTTGCCATAATTACGACGGAATTTCACGCCTTTATAGCGAGGGTTCTTTTCGTGGAGACCTTCAATAACGCTCCAAGAGTTGTCTTTACTACCATCATCAACCATGATGACTTCGTAGTCAAAGTGATGTTCTTCCATCACTCTATCTATCCATTCTGCCAGATGAGGAAGAGATTCATCTTCATTAAAAAGCGGCACAATGATCGAAATATCCATGTTATATTTTTTATTATGTTTTACTTCTGTTTAACTCTCTTTTCCATTACAGGGCTCTTCTCGGTGCGAAGAACCAAAGCAGTGAAAAAGGTGATGATTATGCTCATAACTGCCGAACGGAAACCAGCAATAAAGCCCCAATCGCCAGCAGTATATTTTTTCACAGTTTCAACTGCCAACTTAGCTTCGGCACTCGACTGAGGGTCGTCCATCAGCTTGATGCGCTCTTGATTGTAGAAACCAACAAGGTTTTGGCTAAAATGGGAGCAACTAAACCAAATTATCAAACCAAACACCAATCCACTTATCACACCAACGCCCAACCCTACAAGCATCAACTCCTTCAACGACACTTTTTCGTCGGGCAACTGCTTGCGATAAAGGTAGCTTGTGATGAGAATCCCGATCAACAAGATAAGCTCGGTAAGATAATTCTCGGGCGCGCTCATGGGTTGTGCGGCAAAAACGGAATTCAAAAGCAAAAATATCGACATGACAACACCTGTGATGATGCCACCCACCAAGTATGCTTTTCGGTAGTTTCCGTAAAGCGTTGAGTTATATCGTCTAATTAATCTACCCATTAGTTTTTATAAAACGCAAAGATACAAAAAAAATTGCATTTTATAAAATAATATTTTTCATTTGAGTGAAAGAGGCCGTTTCGCCAAGGATTTTTTTACGTTTTTCTAGATGATTTTGGTCGAAAGGTGTGGAGAAAAGCGACTGCAACAGCGCCAATTGGTCGTCAGCCGTGTCGGCCACCACGCAAGCTTCGGTCAAGCCGGTGCCTTCCACCATCTTGGTGTTTGCCAAGCAATGACGACCTTCGTAAAGGGCATTTATCAACTTGAGTTTCACTCCTGTTGATTGCTCGGTAAAAAGCACATTCACTTGAGCATTGCGCAGCAATTCGCCCATCTGTTCATTATTTGGGTTGGCTACGATTCGAGCATGCTGATATTGAGCAACTTTGGCACAAAGAGCATCGCTGGGATTTCGTCCGGCAAAAACAAACTCTATATCTGTATTTGGCACCAGGTTGTCTAAGATATATTCAACTGTTTCAATGTTTTCGGCCACTTCTAAATTGCCATGATACAACACATATTGCCCTGTGCCCAATTGGCTCAATACCTCTTCATGTCCATGCGAGGGAGGCAAAACATGCACCGGCGCATAATTTTTGTTTCTGAAATATGACGCGTCTTTTTCATTGATGGCCAAAATATTGGAAGCTTTGGCCAACACGGGTTCATAGTGTTTCAGCTTGATGGCTTCGGCCCAAAAGAAGAGCCGTTTCCAAACGCTGCGTTCAACCCGAGATAAAGCTAGGTAATAATCGTGTTCGACATTATGAGCTCTCACCGATATCTTTCGGTCTAAATGAGCCAACTGCTCCAACACAAAGCCGTTGTGCAAGCCTTCAAGAAGAATAGGATAGTTGTCCTTTTGCAGATTCTCTATTAGCTGCCTCGAGCTACGAGAAGCTACGATATAGGGCTTAACTTCAAACTGATGTCGCCAACCAACCTCTCTACGATAATAGTGGACTTCCTCACATATTTGCTCCAAGTGGGGAACTTTTTCACGTCCATATTCATAACAATGCAGATGGATCTTAACGCCGGCTTTGACCAACCCAACCATTCTGTAATACACATCTATCACGCCACCGTAGTCGGCTGGCCACGGCACATTAAATGTAACGATATGCAGATGGTTGGACTGTTGCATTATTGGTTCAGAATATCAATTTTCAATCCGTCGTATGCCAGATGAACATGGGGCGGGAGCTCTTTTTCTGTGTTGGCAAATAATCCCATTTCATGACTCATGTGGGTGAGGTAGGCTTCGCGAGGATTGACTTGTTTGATTATTTCCAATGCTTCGGAAAGGCAATAATGCGAGAAATGTTTTTGCTTTCTCAAGGCATTTATTACCAATGTATCAACACCCATCACTTTATCCAATTCTTCAGTAGTGATTTTGTTGGCATCAGTAATATAGGCCAACGGTCCAATACGGTAGCCTAATACGGGAAGGTCTTTGTGCATGGCCTTGATGGGCATTACGGTATGGCCTGCTACAACAAAGGCTTCATCGCCTGTAACTTCATGCAGGTTGGCCTCGGGCAAACCGGGAAATTCATGTTCAGCAAATATGTAGTGATAGTCACGCTCTATGGCAAACCGGGCCTGCGGATTGCAGTAAACCTCCATTTTTTGCTGTTGCACCCAGTTGAAGGCTCTGATGTCGTCGATGCCTGCCACATGGTCGCGATGGGCATGAGTGATCAAGATTCCGTCGAGGTGAGTGACTCTCTCGCGCAGCATCTGCTCACGAAAATCGGGTCCGATATCAATAAGGATATTCTTACCATCATCCATTTCCACTAATGCAGAAGTGCGCAAATGACGGTCGCGAGGATTTTGCGACTGGCAAACCTCACATTTACATGCTATAACGGGTACTCCTTGCGAAGTACCCGTTCCTAAAAATCTCAGTTTCATTATTCGTTTTTCACTGTCAGTCTGAAACCAACACCATGCACATTAACAATCTGCACAGTAGGATCGACCTTAAGATATTTGCGCAATTTGGTGATATACACATCCATGCTACGGGCGGCAAAATAACTGTCGTCTTTCCAGATCTTTTGGAGCGTGGTGGTACGGTCAACCAACTGGTTAAAGTTCATAGCAAAAATGCGCAGCAGCTCACATTCTTTCATGGTAAGGCGCTGCAAGCTTTCGCCACAGGTAAGCGTTTGATGGCCATAGTCAAAAACGATATTGCCGATATGGAAAATATTCTTATCGGGCTTGCCGTCATCAAAAGAACGACGAATGGTCGCATTGACACGAGCCAGCAGCTCTTCCATGCTGAAAGGCTTGGTCACATAGTCGTCGGCACCAATCTCAAAACCTTTGAGTTTGTCTGCTTCCAAATTCTTAGCAGTCAAAAAGATGATAGGAATGCGCTTATCTACTCTACGGATTTCCTTTGCTACGGTAAAACCATCTTTGATAGGCATCATAATATCTAAGATACATGCATCCACATCGTCGTTTTGATACGAGTCAAGAGCGGCCTGTCCGTCAACAGCCAAAAAGACAGTGTAGCCTTTTTGCGAGAGATAGGCTTTGAGGATTGTGCCCAGATTGGGATCATCCTCAGCAACAAGCAGTTTAATACCCAGGTTCATATTTCGTAGTTTTTAGTCTTCAACAATCTTAATGCTTTCAATCAAATCGCCGGCCTCAATCAAATCAACAACCTCGATACCTTCTTCCACCTTGCCAAAGCAGGTGTGCATGCCATCAAGGTGCTGAGTGTTTTGACGATTATGACTGATAAAGAACTGGCTACCACCAGTGTCCTTACCGGCGTGGGCCATGGAGAGCACACCACGATCGTGGTACTGCCTTTCGGCCTGGGTTTCACATTTGATGTGCCAGCCAGGACCACCAGTTCCCACACGAGGGTCGCGAGGATTACGGCTATAGGGGCATCCGCCCTGGATTACGAAACCCGGAATCACACGGTGGAAACGCAAACCATCATAAAAGCCGTCGTTTGCCAGCTTCACAAAATTTGCCACGGTACCAGGAACCTCTTTAGCGTAAAGAGTGGCAGTCATTGTTCCTTTCGATGTTGTAAAAATTGCTTTCATTCTGTTAATTTCGTATCCAATTAACTTAAAAAATTGCAAAATATTGTATGCAAATGTTATTTTTTTTATCTTAAAATAATGTTTTTCTTGTATTCAAAAGCATCATGCAATGTGTAATTACCTACTTTTAAACAAGATACACATCTTCAAGCATTAAAACTCCGAAGCCTTCTTGAAAATGCGGTTCCAACGCACTTTGCCGTGATCTTTGTCGATTGAGAACACCACACGACTAGCCTTACCCGTGATATGGTCCTCGGGCACAAATCCCCAATAACGGCTGTCGGCCGAATTGTGGCGGTTGTCGCCCATCATCCAATAGTAATCCATCTTGCATGTGTAGGTATTGGACTCCTGGCCATTGATGAATATTTTGCCATCCTTTACCTCCAAGGTATTGCCCTCGTATTCTTTAATCACACGACTGTACAAAGGCAGATTCTCGATATTGATTTGCAAGGTTTCGCCTTTGGCAGGAATGTGGATGGGACCATAATTATCTACAGTCCATTTATATCCTTCGGCATGAGGATAAAGGCTGTTGTCTGCATCGGCCAAATCGTATTTCACGGGATCCACCGACAAAACATCGGGACGGGCTTTCAGTTCCAACGCCATACGCTCCGTCATAGGAATTTCGAATTTTGTAGTGCCAGTGTACATCATTATTGCCAACGCATTCTGATAGTCTTCCACACTCACACCCATTCCGTCCAAAATACGCTGGGCGTTGATGCCTGACTGAAACTGAACAGCATAAGTCTGCTGGCTTTCGATAGGATTGGGCAGCTCGCTACCATTGATAAACACTTTTTGATCAATAATCTGCAGGTCTTCACCCGGCATACCAATGCATCGCTTGATAAAGTTTTCACGTTTATCAACAGGGCGCACACGAATACGGTTTTTCACCATCTGATTGCCCACAGGCAGCATCTTGGCGTTGAGCACGTTCTCTCGTCCCATTTCTCTTACCAGGTCGTGATAGCTCCGATTGCTCTGCCATGCTGTGCAAACGGTATCACCATCAGGGTAGTTAAACACTACAGCATCAAAACGTTCCACCTTGCCAAAGCCGGGATAGCGATGATAGGGAAGCTTGATCCAATTAAGATAAGACTCGGTTTGGCCACCCGAAAGAGGCATGACATTATGAACCAGTGGGAACGACAGCGGGGTCATGGTGTGGCGAGGTCCGTAAGCCATTTTCGAAACCAGAAGGTAGTCGCCAGTCAGCAACGATTTTTCCATCGAACTGGAAGGAATATTATAGAATTCCAATATATTGCCACGAATGATGACGGCTGCCACCATGGCAAAGACAATGGCATCAAGCCAGTCGCGCAACTCGCTCACTTTGTGAGGAGGTTCGTTGGTGGGGGCGTGGTATTCCTTCTTGTTAAAACCCAGAATGGGCAGATAGATCCAAGGAAAGATAACGGCAAATGTCTGCTCCCAAAAACCATAACGATGAAACACCTTGGCCGTTTCCACCACCAAAAGTAAGAATGTGAAAACGTTGATTGCCGGAATAAGCATGTAGAGATACCACATTTTGCCTTTGCCGCAAATCTTTATCCACAATACTATATTATAAATAGGAATTAAGGCTTTCCATGGTGCCATGCCAGCTTTCTTAAACACAAAACACAGACCAACCAAGCAGCCTAAGAAATAGAGAATCAATAAAATGTCGTACAGCATTATTTCTTTATTTTAAATTAATCTGATTATAATTAACGGCAATATTAATCAAATATTGTATCTATTATATTTATTAGCTTCTTTTTCTCTTTGTCCCAACATAACTCCTCCCCTGCCCTAGCAAAGATCGCCGTGCGCTGGCCTTCGTCCATATTGCGCCAAAAATCAATGGTCTGACCAATGGTTAATGCCAAGTTCTTCACATAGTTATGATAGTCCTCGCCCGACTTTTGCTGCGGACATGGTTCGGTGAGCGCTCCTGTGCCGTATTCATTAATCACCCTACTTATTTCCACAAAGTTAGTGGCCAGGATAGGAACCCCGGCTTGGGCAAAATCGGCAATACGGTTGGGCAACGAATAACGATAGTTCAATCCCAAATCTTCCAGCAGGCACACGCCTAGGTCGGCAGTGCATGTTAGCTGATGCAGCTGTGCGGGAGCCACTCGGCCCAGGAATTTTATCCGACTGCGCCATTCCAAACCACTAGAATATTCTTCCAAATCGGCCTTGATATCACCGTTTCCGGCCACTACCAATTCACAGTTGGGCAGCCACCGCATGGCATCTATCAGCTCTCTCACCCCCCTTCCAACATTCACAGCACCTTGGTAGAGTACCTTCGCTGTAGCTCCGCTGTAGCTCCGCTGTAGCTCCGCTCGGCCACCACGCTCCGGAAGGTTGCGCAGCACTGTCATCTCGGTGCCATAACGCTGCTTATATTCGTCGGCCACACTCTGGCATACGGTGAATGCCGCATCCACATGCGGAAGACATTTTTTCTCCACCCAACGCCACACCTTTTGCACGCCTGGCTTGCCCACCAGTTCCGGTACGTCGGGAAATAGTTCGTGGGCATCAAAAAACAGTTTTTTTCGGCGCACTCTTGCCGCCATGCAGCAGGCCAGCAATGTATCAGTGTCGTTGGCATAAAAAGCGTCGGCCTTTGAAAACATCAATTTCAAAAACAACCGCAGATTGTATTCGGCATAAAACAGCGCAGATCTGCGAAAAGCGAGCCGCATACGCTTGGTCGAATAGTTGCGGCTGCCAACCGATTCGCTTTCGGCAAGTTTACGCCCGATCAATGTAACGGCAAAGCCCGCCTCCACCAGTGTTTTACAACTCCGGTCAACACGTTGGTCGGTCACCAAATCGTTTGTTACTGCCATGACAATATGCCGCATAGTATGTTTTTTTAAAATAAATATAACGTAAAAAGAAAAAATTTCGTACTTTTGCAATCTGAAAAATGAATACTTATTTCGTTGACGTCATATTGCCCCTCCATATCCATGGCACCTACACCTATCGTGTACCGCAAGAGTACAACCAATTGGTCAAGGTTGGGCAACGTGTTGTAGTTCAATTCGGTCCAAGGAAATTGTATTCGGCACTCGTGCGTCGCATCCACGAAGATGTGCCCCAATATAAGGTCAAATATATTCTTTCCATTCTTGACTCAGAACCTATCGTCAACGAACCTCTTTTCCGTTTTTGGGAATGGATTGCCGACTATTACATGTGCTATGTTGGCGATGTGATGGCCATTGCGCTGCCTACAGCATTCCGTCTTGCCAGCGAATCGGCAGTATCTATCCATCCCGATTTTTCTGGCGAATTGTCTGACCTCACCGACCAAGAACTGCGCGTGGTGCAACTGCTCACCGACCATCCGGTAATGACCGTAGATGACATTTCCCGTGCCATCGGTCTGCAAAAAATGATGCCACTACTCAACACAATGATTGAGCGTGAGATAATTGTGATGGACGAAGAGCTGCGCCAACGTTTTACTCCACGTAAATCTATCTATATCTCACTTTCGCCCGATTATGAGGATCAAGCGAAATTAAAGGAGCTATTCGACACCCTTGAACGGAAAAAAAACACGCTCAAGCAGGTGGATGTGCTGATGAAGTTTATGCAAATGAGTCAGTTTGGCAAACGGCCGGTGCCCAAACGGCAACTGCTTGAAACTGCGGACGGCAGCCCAGTTTCCGAATCCGCTTTAAAGACTCTCGTTCGCAACCAGGTGCTTGTCCAAGAGGAGCACGTGGAATCTCGATTGGAGAGCTTCGCATCTACCACTTCGCCCGACGACATTCAGCTCAACGACGAGCAGCAGGCTGCCTATCAATATATTTCTTCTGTTACGAAACCCGTAACCCTACTTCATGGTGTTACCTCTTCGGGCAAGACCGAAGTGTATATCAAGCTGATCCACGATGTTATCAGCCAGGGCAAACAGGTGCTTTTCCTTTTGCCGGAAATTGCCCTCACTGCCCAAATTATTAATCGCTTGCGCAAGTATTTTGGCGACAAGGTCGGGGTCTATCATTCTCGTTTCAGCGCCTCTCAGCGTGCCGAAGTATGGAACAAGACCATGTCCGACGACACCAACGAGCGCTATCAGGTACTGCTCGGAGCTCGCAGCGCCCTCTTCCTCCCCTTCCGTGATTTAGGGCTAGTTATCATCGACGAGGAGCACGACAACTCCTATAAGCAATATGATCCCGCCCCCCGATATAATGGCCGCGATGCGGCAATAGTGCTGGCGCATATCTGGAAGTGCAACACAGTGCTGGGCTCTGCCACACCTTCTATCGAGTCCTATTTCAACGCACAACAGGGTAAGTATGGTTTTTGCGAAATGAAACATCGCTTTGGTGGACTGCAGATGCCCGAAGTGCTGTGCGCCGATATGAAGGAGGAGCAGCGACGCATCCGCCGAGACCTTGGCCCTCAAGCCAATGCCGGAGCCACCCATTTCTCCAAATTCCTACTCGACCACATCCAGGAGGCGCTCAACAATCACGAACAGGTGATTCTCTTCCAAAACCGCCGTGGCTTCTCGCTCCGCATCGAATGCGACGACTGCCATTGGACCCCGCAATGCCAGCATTGCGACGTGTCGCTCGTTTACCACAAAGCCACCAACAGTCTGCGCTGCCATTATTGCGGCTACTCTATCCCACTTCCGTCGGAATGCCCTGCGTGCCACAGTCACCACCTCACACTCAAAGGATTTGGTACAGAGCGTATCGAGGACGACCTGTCCATCATTTTTCCCGATGCCAAAGTGGCTCGCATGGATCTCGACAGTACTTTGCAAAAAAATAGATATTTGGAAATTATTAACGATTTTCAGGATCAGAAAATCGATATTCTTGTTGGCACTCAGATGGTCACCAAAGGACTCGATTTCAACCATGTGAGTGTTGTCGGAATCGTGAGTGCCGACAACTTAATTTATTTCCCCGACTTTAGAGCCTTCGAGCGGGCATTCCAACAAATGACTCAGGTTTCGGGTCGTGCCGGTCGCCATGGTCATCAAGGAAAAGTGATTATTCAAACCTTCAACCCCTATCACCAAGCCATCCGCAATGTGATAGATAACGACTACAACGCTATGTATAGCAGTCAGATTACCGAGCGACGCGTTTTCCGTTACCCGCCTTATTATCGACTGCTAGACATCACAATGAAGCATCGCGACGCTGAGCTCCTCAACGATACTGCAGCTCGTTATGCGGCGCAACTACGAGGTGTTTTCGCCACTCGTGTTATCGGACCTGAATATCCCAACGTGGGTAGAGTGCGCGGATTGTATATCAAAAAGATACTCCTACGCTTCGAACGTTCGGAAGCCATTGCCGAAGCCAAAAAGATTATTCTCGATATGGCCGACAAACTCAAAATCGACAAGAAGCTATCCTCTCTTCAAATCCATTTTGATGTTGACCCGCAATAATTGAATCTTATTATTTATATATAATACATAATAATATAAATTACAACTACCGTACTTTTACAACTATTTAAAAACAGATCAAACGTGATTAAGAAAACATCAACCCAATTATGCACCGCAATGCTAGCCTTAGCAATGATGGTTTTGGCGGCTTTCCCCTCTCATGCCCAATCGTCGCATAAGAGTTTCGATTTCTTTGTGGGCGTGGATTTCGGTGCCAGCGACATGAATTTTGTGCGTCAATACGATCTTTTGTTGGGTGTGAAACCTGGCTTCAAATGGAACATGGGCTCCTACTGGGAACTTGCCGGCATGACCAACATAACCCTTCTCAACCAAATAGCACCCGAATATAGCGGTTTTTACAATACCATGCTCGTGGTCAGCAAACAGATGAAACTGGGAGGCTTGTATGGCAAAGTGAGTGCCGGTCTGTTCGATAGCGAACGCTATGGTGTTGATGTGAAGGCTTTTCTGCCTGTGGCCGATTGGTTTGCATTTGAGGCCCAAGCCGGACTCACCGGATTGTGCACTTTCCACGGCGGACTCTACTTCAACGAGTGGATGATGAGCAACATGGAGCGTTTTTCGGGAACCATTGGTGGCGACATCTATCTCACCCGCTGGAACACCCAGCTCCGTGGCACAATCGGTCGTTATGTGTATAAAGACTACGGATTTGAGTGCGAAGCCATGCGGCATTTCAAGCATTCCACCATCACCCTCTTCGGCCATTGGAGCAATCTCGGCAAAACCGAGGCTGGATTCAAAATTATTGCCATGATCCCGCCCTATCATCGCAAACAGCATAAAGTCAACATCCGCCCCATCTCCAATTTCCGCATCCAATATTATATCAACGGCAGTCAGTACTCCAACAAGATTTATCGCACCGACCCGGAAGAGAATGAACGCGACGGATGGTTCTCCCGCGATCTCTTAAACTGGGGCAGCCACACCATGGAGCCCGATTTCACAACTAACAACAAGGAGGAAAATCAATGAAATACTACAAGATAATCATTCTGGCAACAGCGCTGTCATTATTTCCCATCTGGAGTCACGCACAGCAATATACCGGCATGTCGGGCCTGATTCACATGCCCTCTGCCGAAATGAACCACGAAGGCGACGCACGCATTGGCGCTCACTTCCTCAACAAAAATATGGTTCCCGACACAGGTTTTATTGATATTCACGGCGTAAAATACAACACCTACGACTACTACCTGAGCCTTACACCATTTAATTGGCTGGAAATCAGCTATACCTGCACCGAGCGCAAAAATGAAGCCGATGGTCCCTTTGTTCGCAAAGACCGATATGCCTCCATCAAAATCCGCCCTATGCAAGAAGGCAAATACAACCCTGCCGTAGCGTTGGGATTCAATGATGTGGGAACAACCGCATTCAAAGCCTCTCGGCCTGACGTGCAGCTCTATTTCACCAACATTTATCTTGCAGCCACCAAGCACCTTACATTTGGAGGCAACGAACTCGGTATGACTTTGGCTTATCGCAAGTATTTCCGTGGCTACAACGACAAATGGAGTGGTTTGGTTGGTGGACTCACCTTCCGTCCGGCATTCTTCCCCCAGGCAAGAGCCATTGCCGAATATACCGGAAATGAATTTCTCCTAGGCGTAGATGCCTTGCTTTGGCGTCATCTTTTGGTTCAGGCCAGTGTCAAAGATTTCAAATATATCAATTTCGGAATCTGCTTCCAGATGAACCTGCTGGGCACGCGCTATAAATATTAAAACAACTCCTTACAACAGAAAAGTTGATAAGTCTGTTTGTAAAATATTTAATATTATTATGTTATTTGAAAAAATATTTGTATCTTTGCATTGATTATTAGTGTTCAAAATATAGGTAAAACCATATTGTAAGATTCTACTAATCACATAATTATAGTAAATAAAAAAATTGTAATAAATCATTGAAATATCTTGAAAAGATGAAAAAAATGAGATTTTTGATGGGAATGATGGCATGTTTTGTTGCTTTCGCAGCATTCTGTCTTACTTCCTGCTCTAAAACTGAGGATGTTGATTTTAACAACATGAACGCTAGCGGCATGTATGAGAATGGTAAGGTAGGTCCCGGTTCCCCCGCTCCTTGCTTCTGGTGCCACGAAATCGTTGCTATTGGAGACAAGCACTATCACCTCGTGCTGAAAGATGATGCTTGCCCCTGGCAGACCAACTGCCCTCTCGAAGGTCAGCTCCACTACCACTATTTTGAGGTTCAGGCCGACGGTCAGATGCATTTCTGCGTGGCTACTCACCGCGGTGGTAAATTCCTGATGTAATTATCGTCACATCGAAAATAAAAAAGAGTGCGTCAACCGATGCACTCTTTTTTATTTTAATTCACTTGTAAAACTTAGAGCTTGCTTGTTGCCTGATACGTTCTCTGCAATATGGCTTTCACCAATCTCAATGCCTCTTCATCATAGCCACTCTCATTGGCCACCACGTTGCCATCCACCAACGAAAACTGCATGCAGTTCTCTCCCCTCTTCACATTCATACCATTTTTATATGCATGCGTTACAACACTAGGCTTGTAGTCTTTGCTGAGCACATTTCTGCTAAATATAAAGTCGTCATGCTTTATCATCATCTGCGAAAGCAAAGTGGCAGCAATATCACTCTGGTTCATCAAGCAGTCAACAACCTTAGGCTCTCTTACTGCGCCACCCAGCCACAGCATGGGTATCTTGGCCACCTCCATCGAGGCCGGTCCAAACCCTTGCCATGCTACCCCATGGTCAGGAACAATTATCAGCAATAAGTTCTTCCATATAGGCCTTGCTCTCAGCTGCTGGACCAACTGATATATGCAAGAGTCGGTGTAGGCAAAAGCATTGGCTTTCTTATCCTTCATCTTGTTATATGGCACCTCCCACGGCTCATGACTGCTCAATGTAAGGAATGTGGCAAAGAAAGGCTCTTGCGGACAGTCGTCAATAACCGAATGCAGAAAATACTCGTCATCCACCCCCCACTTACTCTTTACTGGAGCCCAGGCATAATGGTCGCCCCCATACACTTGATCATATCCTGTTTCATAAAGATACCCCCGCATATTGGTGAAGTCGATATCGCCACCGTAATAGAAGGCAGAATGGTATCCCTTCGAATGCAACGATTTGGCCAACGAGGGCAACGACTTGCACCTGCCACTCATCTTCATCACCGAAGTGGTTGGCAGTCCCAACCATCCATTAAGTAGCGACACCAAACCCCTGTCGGTTCTAAAATTATTGGCATACACATTATCAAAAAATACCCCATCCTCTTTCAGCTTCGCAAAACCAGTGGCCACACTGTCGTTGTCTAAAAACAACCGGCCACCACCTTCCCAAACCAACAATAGCACATTGGGATTGGTGCAGTTCAACAACGTGTCGCTTATGTCATCCCCGCTCTTATACAAGGCATCCGTAAGCTCACTTATCTCCTCATCACTATAAAAACAGAATTCATCAGCCAGATTTTCTCGTTTCGACAACGAATGCAATATATTAAACAAAGGATTTAATGCGGCATGATTTAAAAATTGATTCTTAGAAAAATAAGCATAGCTCGGATTGGCCGTTGACTCTTGCAAACTGCCCCTCATTCCTATCACATCCAGCGCCAGGATAGCCACAATCGCCAGCCCTGCCAACCACTTGTTTTTGATCGGTTGAAAAGTCTTGGGAGTAAAAAAACGCAATCCAAGAAACAGTCCCAACGACAGAGTCGCTATTGCCAAAACCGCCACTGCCAACATTCCCCAACTAAGACTTGCCAACATATCCTTAGGGTTCTTAGCATATAGAAAATCGGCCACATCTAACTTGGCGCCCCAAAAATGATACAATATGGCATCGCCAAGAAAAGCCAGACTTACGATGATGCTAATCGGAACAAACCAAACTGCGAATAGTTTTCTGAGATTGAAGTTTTTGCAGAATATCCCCACAATGCACATCAATATCGGCACTGTCATCAGATAGCAAGTGGTCACAACATCCAATCGCACACCATGCAGCACCACCTGCAGCCAGTCGCCAACAGTCAACGACCCTCCGAGCTGATGATTCATTGCCACAAAGAGGATCTTCTGAACACCAAAGGCTATCAACAGACAAAGGCTTACCCTCAATAAGAATAGGACTATCTTACGCATATTCAAAATAAAATAGTCCGATCCGGTTTCCGAATCGGACTATTTTCCTTATTATTCAATTTATTAAAAACCTTCGGGATTGTTCTTCTGCCAGTTCCATGAGTCGCGCACCATCTCATCAATGTCAAACTCGGCCTTCCAACCCAGCTGCTCGGCAGCCTTGGTGGGATTGCTGTAGCAGGTTGCTATATCGCCAGCACGACGAGGCTTGATACTGTAAGGAACATCCACGCCGTTCACACGCACGAAAGCCTTCACCATGTCCAACACGCTATAGCCATGACCAGTACCCAGATTATAGATATCCAAACCGCACTTGCGCTCAATGGCCTTAAGGGCACAAACATGACCCTTAGCCAAATCCACCACATGGATATAGTCACGCACACCAGTGCCGTCGGGAGTGTCATAGTCGTTGCCAAACACACCCAGTTCCGGACGCTTGCCAACAGCCACCTGGGTGATATAGGGCATCAGGTTGTTGGGAATACCATTGGGATTCTCGCCAATAGTGCCGCTAGGATGTGCTCCAACAGGATTGAAATAGCGCAGCAACACCACATTCCATTCGGGATCAGCCTTCTGCATATCCATCATCACCTGCTCAAGCATACTCTTGGTCCAGCCGTAAGGATTGGTGCACTGGCCTTTCGGACAAGTCTCGGGAATAGGAATCTCCACAGGATCGCCATACACAGTAGCGCTCGAAGAGAAGATGATATTCTTGCAGCCATGCTGACGCATGACATCCAGCAGCGTAAGCGTGCCAGCGATGTTATTCTCATAATACTCCCAAGGTTTTGCCACGCTCTCGCCCACAGCCTTCAGGCCAGCAAAATGGATGCAAGCATCAAACTTATGCTCGCTCATCAGCTTGGCCAGACCCTCACGGTCGCGGATATCCATCTGATAAAAAGGAATAGCATCAATACCAATCAGTTTCGCCACGCGGCGCAACGATTCGGGATTAGAGTTAGAAAGATTGTCGATAACCACAGCAGTATGCCCTGCCGCATAAAGCTCAATCAAAGTATGAGAACCGATAAATCCGGCACCACCAGTAACAAGAATATTCATATATAATTAGTTTATTATATTTATATCATTAATTATTATTGTCAACCAACATGCAGTTACGCCATATCACCCTAAATATCAACCATTTCACCAATCAACACAATTCATATTGATTTTACAAAGATACAATTTATTTTTAAATTTCTAGTGTTTTTCTGGCAAAATTCTTCAGACTTAAGGGTTATAACCTATTCCAAATAACCCTTCTCAAATGACGCTTGAATCAGAAATTTTCGTTCACGATCAGCAAATTCTACAAAGATATATTTGTCATCAATGGCAGTCACCACTCCAGTTCCTATGCTCTTGTGTTTTACCATTTCGCCTACGGCAATTGTCTTCCATCTTTCCACAATAGGCTTTGCTACTACGGCCTCAACAGCTTCTGGCACAGCAGTACGACGAGCACCCAATTCCTCAAAATGATTTTCAACCACAGGCATCTCAACTGCCGTGTCCCAAAGTCCAATAATCGTTCCGTTATGGGTATCTATGCCAGTGTATGACAAACTAGAATCTTCATAGCGCTTAAACTTGTACACAGCATCATTCATCAACTCACTATTGAACACACCAATGCTTACAAGAAGTTCAAAATCTTTCAGTTCCAAGCCTGTCACCTTTCTAAACAATTGAGGTTCCAACTGAGTGATAACGTCTCTCAGACTGTATTCTCTATAATCAGTAAGATACATAAACACCGGTATTCTTGTGGCAAACTTAATCAGTTTTTCTTGAATTTCCTTTCGCTTACTTTTATACGATTTCTCCTCCTCTGTAAGCTCTTTTTTCTGCTTATCCGTCAGCTGGTCACCTTTCTCCTTTTTAGTTTTCTTTACATGTTCGCTCTTATTAATAATAGTCTCAATATCAGCATTCAGCGACCTAAAGCCTTCTATGCTCATCAAAGCGTTCATTGCCTCTTGGCTGTTCATCAATCGTTGCAGAGTCACATTGTCGACATTCACCAGCACCGCACTCTCCCAGCGTCTTGCCAAAAGCGTTGCCGTTGTGCCGCTCATAGCCATATCTAAGATTCCGGCAGCATCAATCTCCTTCATACTGCTGCCATCGTAGGCCAATATAGGCAGAAACTTAATAAATTCTGCCACTTTCTTCTCTGGATTGGTTTCGTGCACATTCAATTGGCAACTATATTCCTCCACTTGTCTCAATGCCCTATTCGGAGCAAAATCAAAGACATAGCAAGTCGGTTTTAAAATCACCTCCTCTCCTATTTCATTTCGAACTGTCCATGGCGATTGTACTCGGAAAGCAGTCTGGAAATAAGTTTCAGGACTCTGCGTGTTCCTCAGCATCAGTATCCCTGTCCACGGTTTTACAGTAACACCCGTTGACAACTTTCCGCATGACAGCGTGATCGTCTTACTTTTCTGCGGGTCTTTCATGGCATTATACACCGGCTCAACTGCCTTTGCGCCCATGCCTGCCTCATTGCCAGCGGCCACAACAACCTTGTAGTCGTGGAAGAATCTGTTGCAAGGTTTCTTCAGCAGATTTGCCATGGCTTTACACGCAGCCACACTAGGCAGAAACCAAAATGTATGTTGCAGATAACTGACCAATCTCACATCGCTATATGGCATTGGCGGTTTTTCCTTGCCCAACTTCAAATCACTCACCACATTCTCCACATAGCTTCCCCTAATCAAATCTAGCCATTTCTGCACATATTCTTCATGCACAAAAGCACTCCCCTCCGCTTTAAAGAATTCATTTAAATCAAACTCGTCAAATTCTCCTTGGCTGGCCACTTCCGTAATACTCTCCGGCATCTGATATGTCAGCATAACCATCTGTGGCAACGATAGATATGGATTACCTTCACCTTGCCAAGATGTTTTGGCTCGCTGCTCGTCGCTGTATGTCCAGTTGCAAATCTGCTCTTCAATAAACTCGCCACTGCTGATAGCCCTGAAGGGCGTGCCACTCAAATACAGATAATGCCTTGTTTTCAACGGCATCAGTTCTTCGTCAAACAACTCTCTGCCATCCAGCGTATGTTTGTCATCATCTTCGGCCATCATGTCGCTCACCTCCATTGCCTTAGTCAAGGCTGGGTCTTTGGCATTATAGTAATTCTTGGCATTCTTACCCCATGCACCATAATGGTATTCATCCAGCACTATGCAGTCCCAATCCACCGTCTGCAACCATTCGTTGGTACTCTTGATTCCTCCGGCATCATTGCGCCCCAGCACATCTTGGAACGAGACGAAACAAACAAAAGGTTTCCGTTCATTCACATAGTTGAATTCTCTGTCTTCCTGTTTCTCACAAAACTGCCATCCATCGAAATCCTTGTGACTCAACAGATCATCTTTCCATGCCGTTTTCACAGCTGGCTTAAACGTAAGTACCAACAACTTCTTCCACCCCATTTTTAAAGCCAACTGATAGGTGGTAAAAGTCTTGCCGAAACGCATCTTAGCATTCCACAAGAAATGAGGTATCAAGCCCTTGTTGCTAGGGTCTTTGGCGAAAGCCGTGAAATAGCTTGCCGTTTTCGCCACTGTAGCACTCTGTTCCGGACGCATGGCAAAATTCTGAGTGCGCCGCAGCATGGTTACGCTTCCTTCTTGGGCTGACCTTACCGCCCTCTCCACATCCGACAGTCTGCAAACAAACCACTCTCCTTCCGGATTAGCGATACCGGCATTACGCAACAATGGATGCACTGCACTCTTGTCGGTAAACGTAGTGCCATCATTCCGCATTGCGCTCCATTGGCCTAGGATGCGGTAGCGGGTGCATGCCGTGAGGTTTTGTTCTTTCACACGTTCCACCACATCGCGGGTAGTGTAGCCCACCTTTATCATACCCTCATGCTCTTTCACGCCAAGGTGCTCATACGCATAGATTTGAGGGTGCTGCTCAACTCTAGACAGTAACAATTCATCTTTCGCCATATTCGTTTGTCGTTTATGGCGTTCTTTGACAATAAATTAGAGAAGAAGAGATTCCTGATTATCCGTTCTTGACCAGATTGGTGAAATCAGACCAGTCTTCGACCTTAAAGCCCCGAATATCACGCACCGATTTCTTAAACCACTCTACTTTCGACAAATCCATAATGGCCTTCACCAACTTGGCCATATCGTTGTCTCGAGTCATATAGGTACTACCTTGAATCCATTCAAAACCATCAGCTTGCAACATTTTTCGCACTTCATAATAAGCCTTATTATAAGGTGTTCCGTAATGCTGTTCCAAAGCTGTTACTTGCAAGTCGAAGGTAATAGCGTACATTAGGCAACCGGTTTAAACATATCGGCTCTGCCAAAGAACACATTGCCGTCTTCCGTTTCTGCAGAAATCACAATACCGACGAAAGAATTGTCTTCTACGTCGATCACCTTGCCTTTCACCCATGCCTTCAGCATCGTGATATCAGGCGAAATCATCACATAATCACCGAGTTTCATAATATCGACT
>JAKSMO010000034.1 GCA_024400545.1 Bacteroidales bacterium
TTCTCAGATGGGAATCTATGGAAATTACTGCGAGAAGACCTTCCGGAAGAACTTTACCAAACATTTTGAATGGATTGACTTCAACATCGAGCTCAGCAAGCAGCTTTTGTCATGTCGGGTTTCCGTCCAAACGTTGCGGAAACCGAGTGCAAAGCCAAGCTTGCTTGAGCTTTGCCGAGGTGGAGCAACGTCAGCGAAGCTAACAAGTCAATAAATGCCAAAATTGTCAAAGAACTCTTTAATATCGCGGCTCCTGCCGCCTAATTGTTAACTATTTTCTACCGAACCATTGTGCATTACGACCTGCTGTTTT
This sequence comes from Bacteroidales bacterium, assembly GCA_024400545.1. Lineage (GTDB taxonomy): Bacteria > Bacteroidota > Bacteroidia > Bacteroidales > P3 > Colimorpha. The sequence continues at coordinate 314 of JAKSMO010000034.1, forward strand.
ATTATCTGAATGTGTTTTTGTTCAACTCAGAGAAATCGCAGTTGATAATCACCAGCCAGGAAACGGCTCTGCTGCAGCAAGACCTCATTAATGACAACAGAGGTGTGGTGTGGTTTGTGGAGAAGAATAGAGAGACTGCAAGTTCGGAATATAACCGTGGTGATTCGTATGGTCTGCATAAAAACCTGTCGCTATACAACTCGTATCGTATCGGCAGATTGGGTGCGAAGCCAGATCTGGGTTCTATCTTCGTAAATCTGGAGGATTGACATGGGGAAGCTTAGAAACACAGCATTAATCCTCGGCGAAGGTCCTACGGAGTTCTACTACATCAAGTCGTTGTGCGATGTGTTCAAGGGGTTGACTATCAAACCCGACTATCCCAAGCACACAAACATCAAGGACTTGGATGCCAAGATTGCGGAGGGTGTGGCTTTGGGCTTCACTCGCATCTTCTGTATCATTGATATGGACACCAAGTACATGGAGCCGGAGCGTTCGCAATACGAACGATTGAAGAAGAAGTATGCCTAACCCATCAACAAACCTAAGACGGCCATTAGAGGCAGGTGGCCTCTTCGAAAGCGTTTTTTACATTTGGCATTTGTCCGAAAAAATAAGACCACTGTAATCGTGCTTGGGTATAAATAATGTACAACTATTATGCGGACCATGCTTGTGGAAATGCCTAGTTGTTAATAAACTTTGTTGCTTGACGTTGCGACAACAACTAAGCAACTAAACAAATAAACACTTAAGCAACTTTTTATTTCCATTTATTTTCGTATCTTTGTAATTTGGAATAAAATATGGTTTTTTATAAAAATTATTGTGTATGAATGTGATAAAAAGGTTTTGGGCGTTGCTGGCATTGCTCACGGTCGGCACTATGGCTGTGGCACAGGATTCTTTGCACTCTATTACGGTGCGCGGCTATGCCTTATACGATTTTCATTATGCAACGAGTGGTATAGAAGGTGGAGCGGCCATTGTGGATTGGCAGGTATCGCCCACTTTCGCTCTGCAAGGCGGCATTGAGGCTGCCAACCACGCGAGTCCCCGCATTTCGGCCAATCTGCAAGGGTCGGCAGTGCTGGCAGGTTCGTTGCAGGGCAATCATCTGTGTTTGGAAAACCGCTATCTGTGGCGTCATTTCCCGGGCATAGGTTTTCAGGAGTTTACGGGTGCGCTGGAGCTGGCCGGCTATCTGGGCCATGCCAATCTGCATCTGGGCTTGTGCAACCGCTATGTGGCCGAACTGATTCTGCGCCACAATGGTGGCAACAGCACGGTGCTCGAACCGATGAATGTGATGTTTGCCGCCGAGGGCTGGCTGCGCAACCAGCACCGGGTAAAGGACTGGAATGTGGGTTTGCGGTGGAGCAACTACAACGATTTTATCATTGAGCGTGTGGCCAATTGGTATTTCTCGGCCAGGGGCTTTTATGGCCTCAACGATCGGTTCCGTATCACTGGCGAATTGGGTGTGCACCCGGTGGGATCGCTCAATCTGACCTGTATGTACGATGGTTGGTTCGCACACCTAGGATTTGCTTATAATATTTAATTGATAATTAAGAATTAATAATTAAGAGTGAGGGAATGTAGATTGCTGATTGTAGAGTTCCGAGTGCGGAGTGGTGCGGTCAAATCAACATTCATCTTCACTGATCACTGAATTATGCAAAAGTTTATATATACAGCAATAATATTGGTCGCCATGGTGCTTACGGGCTGCGACCGACTGGACATGGTGGGTATGCTGCATTCTAGCGGCACTCATGTGGAAGACCGTGTGGGCGAATGGCTCGCCTGGAACGATCAGCACGGCATGGTGGAAATAGTTACCGATTGTTCCGAATATCAGGTGTATGTCACTTCCGATATCCACATCACCGACTCGGCCCCCCGTGTGGCTATGCTTTTCGACCGTCTTTATGCCGACACTTCGGCCATTTTCTGCATCATCAATGGCGATATTGCCAACGAGAGTGGCGAGGATCCTTTCCGTGCCCTCTATACTGAAATTCGTCAGCCCCGCCATCGCCCCAGCCATGCGTACTCCACCACCTCGGAGGACACTTGCTTCGTTTGTATCGGCAATCACGATATTTATTTCGACTGCCAGTCTTATTTCCAGCAATATTTCCACACCTCCACCTATACCGTTACGGTAAAAACGCCCCAGGGCAACGACCTTTTCATCTTTATGGATAGCGGCAATGCCACCCATGGTGCCAAGCAGTTGGTGTGGCTAAAGGATGTGCTCAGCCACCGCAGCAACTATCGCAACGTGGTGCTCAACACCCACACCAGCCTTTTCCGCAACAGCTACGACTATACTACCACCCCCGCCGCCAATTTTCCCGAACAGGAAAACTGGGAGTTCTTGCGACTGCTCAACGATTATGATGTCACCCTGTGTCTCACCGGCCATTGGCACCACCGCGAGGAACATATTATCGGCAACGTGATGTGTGTGATGACCGACAACCTGAACGAGGACGAGGAAACGCCCAATTTCCTTAGGCTGATGATGGGCGAGAATGTGGAATACGTATTTTCAAATCTGACAAAGGAATACGAATTTTGAAATATATATTTCTCTCTATGCGAAAATATTTGTGTGTTGCGCTGATTCTAGGCCTGTTGTGCGCATGTGCCAAAGAGGGTTACCCTACGGGCGGCCCCAAGGACGAAACCCCGCCTGTGGTGCTCGGCACTTCGCCCGTCAATGGCTCCATAGATTTTAGTGCCAAGGAATTCTTGATCAATTTCGACGAGTATGTGCAGGTAAAGGATGCCGACAATAACATCCTGGTCTCGCCTCCCATGAAACAGAAGCCCGAATACACTACTCGTGGCAAGGGCATTTTGGTCAAGCTCAAAGATACCTTGATGGCCAACACCACCTACCTCTTTCAGTTCAAGGGTGGTATTGTTGATTTTAACGAGGGCAATCCCCTCCCCAGCTACGAATATGTGTTCTCCACAGGCGCCAATATCGACAGCATGACCCTCCGCGGTCGCGTATTGGATGCTTTCTCCAATAAGCCGTCCGACGATGCCGTCTCTGTGATGGCTTATGCCGAATCTCAGTTGCTTGCCGATAGCTTGGCTCCCGATTCCGTGGTGGCCAAACAAAAACCTATGTATATGACCCGCTGCGATAAGGATGGCAATTTCGAGCTCAATCATCTGCGCTCCGGCCGCTATCGGCTGCTGGCCCTTGCCGATGACGATAAGAATCTCATGCTTGGCCCCAGCGAGGCGGTGGCTTTTCTCGATACCCTGGTGTGGTCCTACCACATGCCCGCCCCGCCCGATACCACCCAGCGCGACTCGTCGCTCATTGCCCAGCTCGACAGCCTTGCCTCCGCTCCCGCCGCCTCCGACACTTTGGCGGCACCCATCCTCCCCGGGCAGCAGTTGCAAATGCGCTTGTCGCTCCTCAAGGTCGAAACCCAGCGCGTGGTCAAAGCCGAATTCAGCCGCAAAGGAAAGCTGGTCATCGCCACCCAGTGTCCGCTCAGCAAGCAGTACTCCCTGCAGCACCTTGATAGCACCGATACCTCCCGCCTCTTCGTCTATCCCAATCCCCAGGGCGACACCCTCACCGTGTGGACGGCCAGCAAGGATTGCGACTCGCTAGTGCTCCTTCTGCGCGACACCAATCTCACCGATACCCTCAAACTTACCTATCGCGCCAAGGCGTCGTCCGCTATGGGCACCAAAAAAATCGCCCAAACCACCATGCGTAGCCTTGTGGCCAGCACCCATCCTTATTACGACACCCTTCGCCTCGCATTCGAAAATCCCATTAGTGGCTTTGTTGGCCCTGCGGCCGACTCGATGGTTGCCGTGTTCAATCTCACCGATAGCACCACCACCTATTGCGGGCTCAGGATGACCGACAGCTGTGGTCCTCAAGCCTATACCCAAGCCATGATCAACTTCAAGGGCAAAGGGGGCGAGAAATACAAATTCACCGTGGCCCACGGTCAGCTCCGCGATATCTATGGCCAAATCACGCCCGATTCCTTGGTGGTCAGCACCCAGTACACCAAGGCCGAAAACTACGGCAATATCTTTATCACCGTCACGCTCGATTCGGCCTTGGCTCCCGTAATCGTGCAGCTCACCAACGAGAAAGGCGATACCCAGCAGCAACACATCCTCGCCCATAGTCAGAAAGTGGCCTTCGAACACCTCAAGGGTGGCAAATACAATGTCAGAGTAGTTATCGATGCCGATGCCGATGGCCATTGGACCCCCGGCAACTACTGGCAGCACCGCCAGCCCGAGGAAGTCCGCTACTTCGACAAAACCCTCGAACTGCGCGAAAACTGGGATATGGAGGAGAAGTGGGAAGTGGAATAATTTGTTGATTTGATGAACAGTGAATTGTGAATAGTGAATAGTGAATTGTACGGCGGCAGCCCACTCTGCACTCTAAAATCTACACTCTAAAATCTTAAATAATGTTTAAGAAGTTGCTCTCCGGTCTCTTTTGGGTGTTACTGCTCAATGTGCTCATCAAGCCATTTTGGATCTTGGGCATCGAGGTCGGTGTGCAAAATAGTGTGGGTGCCGAAGAGTATGGCCTATACATCACCATCTTCAATCTGGCCTATATCTTCAACATACTGTTAGATATCGGCGTCACCAACTTCAACACCCGCAACATAGCCCAGCATCCCACCCTTATCACCAAGCACCTCTCCGGCATCCTGGGCATTAAGCTTATGCTCCTGGCCCTTTATCTGGTGGTCACCTTCACCGTGGGTCTGCTCAAAGGCTACCACTCACGGCAGTTCGTGCTGCTGGCCTTCTTGGCCTTCAACCAGTTCCTCAACTCCCTTATCCTTTATCTCCGTAGCAACTTCGAGGGGTTGCTCCTTTTTCGTTGGGACAGCCTCATCAGCATCCTCGATCGTGCGGTCATGATCCTCATCTGCGGAGCCCTGCTCTGGCTGCCCAGTCATCCTGCCTTCCGTATCGAGTATTTCGTCTATGCCCAAACTGTGGCCTATATCCTCACAGCCGTGGTGGCCTTGTCGGTCCTCCTGTCCAAAGTGGGTTTCCGGGGGCTGCGGTTCTCCTGGCCGTTCACATGGGTCATCCTCCGCCAGAGTGCCCCCTTTGCCCTCCTGGTGCTCCTTATGGCCAGCTACAACCGTATCGACCCCATGCTGCTCGAAGACCTCGCCCCCCGCGGGCAGTACCAGGCCGGTATCTATGCCGGCGCTTTCCGCCTGCTTGATGCCCTCACCATGATCGCCTATCTCGTCAGCGTCCCCCTGCTGCCTATATTCTCACGGCTCACGGCGCATGGCAGCCACCAAAGTAGCGAGCTCGTCGTCACCGTCCGTTGGGTCACCTCCCTTATGTTGGTCTTCTCCATCACCGCCGCCGTAGTGTGCTGGGGCTTGGGGGCCGACCTGCTATCCTTGCTCTATACCGACCATGTGGCCGAATATGCGCCCGTGTTTCGGGTGCTCGTCTTCGGCATCATACCCATCTCCATGACCTATATCTATGGCACCCTCCTCACTGCTGCCGGACGGCTGCGGTGGCTCAATATCCTTGCCACCATCACACTGGTGGTCAACATTATAGTCAACATTATCCTTATCCCCAGGCTGGGGGCTGAAGGGTCGGCGTGGGCCTCGCTCTCCGCCCAAAGTTTCATGGCCGTGGCCCAGATAATAGTGGCCGTGCGCATTTTTAACATACATATCAGCCCGCAGTACATAATAAAAATACTACTTTTTACGTTATCAATAGTCGGCTTCTTCATCATTGCCCCCTGGCAGGCATGGTGGCCCAAACTGGTGCTGGCTATGCTCCTGGCCTTAACCTTAGCGTTGGTGCTGGGGTTTGTTGATGTAAAGCTGATAGTAAAAACACTGAAAAATAATACATAAAACGTTGACGGATGGTCAAACGGGTTCTCCCATCCCCCTCAACAACCAATATAAACCACCGAACCCACACATTTTTTGAAAGTATGAAGTCGTATGTATTCCCCGGACAGGGTGCCCAGTTTGTAGGCATGGGCAAAGACCTTTACGAGAACAATGCACAGTGCCGCGAAATGTTTGAGCGTGCTAATGATATCATCGGTTTCCGTATCACCGACCTCATGTTTGCCGGTACCCCCGAAGACCTCAAGCAGACCAAAGTTACCCAGCCCGCCGTGTTCCTCCACAGCGTTATTCTGGCCAAATATATGGGTCAGGACTTCCAGCCCGATATGGTAGGTGGTCACTCCCTCGGTGAGTTCAGCGCCCTCGTGGCTGCTGGCGCAATGGATTTCGAGGATGGTCTTCGTCTTGTCATTGCCCGCGCCAACGCTATGCAGAAATGCTGCGAGCTGCGTCCTTCCACCATGGCCGCTATCGTTAAACTCGACGATAAGACCGTCGAGGATGTTTGCGCTGAGGTTACCGCAGCCGGCGAGGTCGTCGTTGCCGCCAACTACAACACCGTAGGTCAGCTGGTCATCAGCGGCACCATCGAAGGTGTCAACCAGGCTTCCGAAAAGCTTAAAGAGCTCAAGGGCCGCGCCCTGCCTCTGGCCGTGGGTGGCGCTTTCCACAGCCCCCTCATGGAGCCCGCACGCGTAGAGCTGGCTGCCGCTATTGAGAAAACCGAGTTCCGTCAGCCCATCTGCCCCGTCTATCAGAATGTCTGCGCCACTCCCGTCACCGATCCCGCCACCATCAAGGCCAACCTGCTCATGCAGCTCACCTCGCCCGTCCGCTGGACTGCCACCGTGCAGAACATGATTGCCGCTGGCGCCACCGAGTTCATCGAGGTAGGTCCTGGCACCGCCCTTCAAGGCATGGTCAAGCGCATCAGCGGTGATGTCGATGCCCACAGCGCAACAGTGTAGTTTTATAGTTGATGGAGATTGGGAGTTGATGAAGTTTTTGGAGTTTAGGAGTTTAGAAGTTTAGGAGTTTGGAAGTATATAAGTTGCCTCAACGACTAAGCCTCTAAGCCCCTAAGCTCCTATCCCCATCAACCTCATAAACTTATTAACTATCATCAACTCCCATCAACTTCATCAACTATCATCAACTCCCATCAACCAACAAAACAGCCCCATGAAACCATCACTCCTTCTCTTCTTCTTGTTATCCTTCGCCGTGGCCCAGGCGCAGCTGTATATCGGTGTGCGGGGTGGAGTCACCCTGCCCCAGGGCTTCTATGCCGAGTCGCGCATGAGCGACAATCAATGGATGTTCACCCAGGGCCATCAAAAAATGGCAGGAGCCGGCCGTGGCTGGTTGGGTGGGGTAGATGTCAGCTTCGCCCTCCCCGTGCATCCGGCATTAGAAATCACCTTCCAGGCCGACTTCATGCAGAGCGGCGTGAGCAAGAACGTGAAGGAATACTATGATATCCGTTGGGCCACCCGGTTCCAAAACTGCAGCCAATACCTCATGCAGCTGCCCAAACTGCGCAACATACCCATCATGGCGGGCGTCCGCTATGCCCATCCCGCCTCCACCACCATCGATTTCTATGGCGAGGCCCTGGCAGGTGTCAACCTCCGCTACATCTCCGACTGGAACTTTGCCTATTCCCCTGCCGACTGGCCTGTCGATCAGCCACAGTCCTTCGACGACTACGCCTGTGCCGACCTCCGCACCTATGCCCCTGCCACCACCTTTGCCTTCCGGCTGGGAGCAGGCTTCATCATTGCCAAGCGGGTTACCCTTGGCGCCAGCTTCAACATGCTGGGCGCTGCCCCGCTGGAGTGGGACCGCACCGATATCGCGCGCTACAATATTTACGGCACCATAGTCGAAAATTCGCGCACCGAGCATGTCACCCACACCGACATCAATCCCACTCTTCTCCTCGTCCACCTAGGCTTCCGCCTCCCCGCCACCCGCCGCACTGTACAGGATTGGTGATGATGAGGGAAGTTAGTTTTGGAGTTGATGGAGTTTGAGAGTTGATGAAGTTTATTAGTTTATGGGTTTATAAGTTTAGTTGCTTAATGGCTTAGTTGTTGTCGCACCGACTAAGCGACTAAGCCCCCACAACAACTAAGCTACCTCACAACAACTAAGCAACTAAGCTCCTAAACAACTAAGCCCCTTTCCCCCTAAGCAACAAAAAAAAACGAAGAAAAATTTGTTAATTGCAAAAAAATATGTATTTTTGCAATTTGAAAATCAAGTATCATCAAATAGGTAAACTATCGAAACACAACTATCAGTTCAACCCCTAAAAGCGAAAAGAATGACCAACGAATCATTGAATACGCTCACCGATAATGAGCTGATACAACGCTATATAGATGGCGAATTCGCCTGTTTCGATATTCTCCTTGCCCGCTACCAGTCCAAGGTGTATGGCTATATCTTTTCCGTAGTCAAAGACAAAGATGTGGCCGACGATATTTTCCAAGATACCTTCTTCAAAGTGGTTGCCACCATCAATACCGGCATCTACAAGGACGAAAATAAATTCATCCATTGGGTCATGCGCATCGCCCACAACCTCATTGTTGACTACTTCCGCCGCAACAACAAAATGCCCATGGTGCCCAACCGTCCCGACGGCGACATCATCGACACCCTCAAAATCCACGACGAGAACGTAGAGCAGAGCATCATGCGCTCCCAAACTAGTCGCAATATCCGCAAGCTCGTCCGCATGCTTCCCCCCGAGCAGCGCCGTGTCGTCATCCTCCGCCACTATGGCAAGTGCGATTTCAAGGATATTGCCGCCCGCACCGGCGTCAGCATCAACACCGCCCTCGGCCGTATGCGCTACGCCATCATCAACCTCCGCCGCCTCGCCGAAGAAAACAACATGTATATCGAGCTTTGAGCAGGCAGGTCCGATTTTCAGATTGTAGAACTCCAAGCACGGGGTTGGTGCGTCAGCACTCCGCTGACAAAGGCAAATGGTTAACCTCCGCCCCCGAAATTTCAAGAAAAACAAAACTGTGTGGTAGTCGGAAAATGGTTTTGCATTGCAAAGTGACAAGTGACACTTTTGCGCCATTATTCATTCAAAGATGTGGGGTGAGCTGCCGCCAACAACTAAGCCCCCACAACAACTAAGCCCAATCAGACGCTACCTGGTGATTGTAGAGTGCAGATTTTAGATTGTAGAGTTCCGAGTACGGGGCTGGTGCGTCAGCCCACTCTACATTCTATAGATGCAAATTGCACTTTCTTTTCCTCTCGTTCCTTTAATCATTATTGCCATTCAGTAATATCTCTACTCACTGAAATCAAATTTTCTCAACTTGCGAATCAAGAGTGAGTATGCCTTGGCCGACTTTTCTTTCGCCTTCACAAGCTGGTTAGCAAACGCCTCGTCATCTAGGTCTGAGTTAAACAGATCCACAATATCATTATCCTCTGACGGCTCCAACTTGTAGTCATGACTCAGCATGATTGAGCGCATTGCCACCACCCCCTTCAGATACTTCGGCTTGGTATCCACCAACTGCTGGATAATGGGCAGCGCAGGATCGCCGATATGACGTTCGTTGAGCATGGCCATGGCATAGAGCACTTTGGCATCGGGCGTAGTCAAGTCCACTCTGTCGGCCATCAGCGCATTCATCGCATCGGCCTCTTCGTATCGACCTAGGCGTTCCAGGCAGCGCGACTTCACATACATGGCCTCTTGGCATTGATGCTGGGCTAGCACCCGTTCCACATACGCCAGCCCCTGCTCATACTCCTGGGCGTAGAGGCTTAGCAGCGCCACCAAGAACTGAGGTGCCCAGTGGTCGGCCGACTTAAGCAACTCAGGTACATGGCTGATACATCCAAACAACTCCTCGTCGCACACCACCGTGTCCAGATACCGCTTGGCCATCTGCATGGCATCCTTTATCTCGCCAACCTCGGCATGTTTCAGCACAAGCTGTAGATACCGTCCGCCCGCCTCGTCGAACTGATGGTCTTTCAACAACTCGTACACAGCCTTGCCACTTTCAATCTCGTTGCGGATAATGTCCTCGTTGTTGTATTCGCTAGCATAGTGCAAGATTTCTCGGCTGGTGCGGGCATCATGCAACACGATGCCATTCGTCAAAAACAAACCGTCCAAAGTGCGTACTCGGCTCAGCGCCACATACAGCTGCCCATCGGCAAAGATTCCTCGACTCAGGTCCAACGTCATCTTGTCGAAAGTTGAACCCTGGCTTTTGTGAATAGTGATGGCCCAGGCCAACTTGAGCGGAAACTGAGTAAACGTGCCCACCACCTTGCGATCCATCTTCTTCGCCGAGCTGTCGTACTCCTGCTCCACATTCTCCCATTCACACCTCTGCACATCATATGTCTCACCATCATCCAATGTCACATTGATGGTACTTGACGACAGACCTGCCACCTTTCCCAACGTGCCATTGGCCCAGCGTCGGCCGGGGTCGTTGCGGGTGAACATCACCTGTGCGCCAACCTTCAGTTTTATCACCTTCTCCACCGGCAGTCGTTTCTCATCAAACTTATCTTTGATGGTGCCTTCGTATGAGAATTCCTCGGCTTCAATTTCGTCCAGTCTGGCTTGGTTGATGCTGTTGGCTACCCGGTTGGTCGAGGTCAGCGTGATTACCATCCCGTCAGCATCCTCGGGCTGTTTCACCCGGCCGTTGAGCAAGGCCAGGTCTTGGGCAGTCACCTTGTTGAGCCGTACATCTTCCAGGATGGTCAGAAACCGAGGATCGGTTTGGCGGTAGGTCTTCACAAACTCAATCTTGGCCATGGGCATACGGCGGAACACATTGGCTTTGTAGAAGAAGAAGTCCTGGGTGTTGTATATGTCCTTCAGCATGTCGCGGTCGGGACCCGGAATCACCACCGGGGGCAGTTGGAACATATCGCCCACAAACACCATCTGCTTACCGCCAAATGGTAGGTTGTTGCGCATCACCACACGCAAGGTGAAGTCTATGGCATCCATAATGTCGCAGCGCACCATCGACACCTCGTCAATGATAAAGGTATCGGTATGGATGACGGTGAGTATCCGATCCTGATCCATCTTACCCATCGTGAAAGGTTCGCACACCTGCAACGGTAGACCGAAAAACGAATGAATGGTCTGACCTCCGGCCAGGATGGCGGCAATGCCTGTAGGGGCAAGCGTCACAAACTGCTTATCTATAACATTCTGCACATTGTGAAGGAAAGTAGTTTTGCCCGTGCCAGCTCTGCCCGTGAGGAAGAAACTGCAATTAGTGTGGGCAATCAGTTCGTAGGCCTGTACTTGCTGTGGATTTTGGAAGTCAATTTTTTCGGTCATATTCATTGGTTTTATCGGTTTTCAATTTGGGGAATAATCTTAGTGAGGCGAGTGTCGAAACTGCTGTCAAGATAACTCTTGTAGCAACCCTCAACTAGTTGCAGTGCGTGGTGCTCGATATCGGCTTCAGCCACCTTCACCTTCTGACTCTTGAATGCGCTGGCCAAATAATCCATAATCATGGTCACAGTCTCCTTGCGCACAAACTCCTCGTTGCGGAACACCTTGTCGTAGTCGCGTTTCTGCAACAGCTCCAGCTGATCGTCATTGAACGCAAATAACTCTATACTATTGATGTACGTCCAGCTGTGAAACAGTCCGACCTTTTCCACCACCACAACTCTGTCGCAGAAGCGGATACCGCGATACGACAAATTGCCACTGCCTGATACATGCTGGTCAAAGATGAACATTTTCTGACCTTCATCCCAGGTTGGGATATTCTTTCTAGGCTTGCCAAATGTGGGCAGCAGACTGTCTAGGAGGTTTTGAGTGATTGCTTTGGAGATATTTGCCATAGTCTTTCTTTTTTTGTTGATTAATATTGGATTATGCGATGCGTCTCTGGTTTATGCCTTGCACCATGCTGCGGGAGTAGTCCAGCAATTGGCTTTCGCTCACTCCGCTGCCCAGCATCTTTGCCTGCCCTTTGAGGAAGTCTGCAAGCATCAGCACACTCTGCTGCTCTGCAAAAACCTCATTGAAAATCCTGTAGTCACTCCCACCCCACTGCTTCTGGGCTATCAGCCTCGGTTTCTGGCCATCCCAGCAGAAGAGCTTGATTCCGTTGAGAAACGTGTGAGCATAACCCTCTCCCACATCAAAGAGTATTGCCAACTGTTCTGAACAACGCAATGCTTGGAAGTAAGTGTTGCCAGCCGCACTGGTATATCCCTTCGACAGGAAGATGTTCTTGGCAGCGTTATAGGTCATGTTGCCCTTGGTGATGACGGGTAGCGCCTTGGCTACGATGGTGGTGAGAGTGTTGTTATTCATGCTTTACTGAGTTTGCTTGTTATTATATTAAATGTATCTATAATTTTCCTCTTCTATCTTATCTCGCTAAGAAGTACCCTATCATGAAAAAGGTAAACAACAATGTCTGTTTTTCATGTGAAAAGCATTATTAAATAGCACTATAGATTCATTATTAGGTTTTATGCAGGCACATTGACATCGCATAGCCGCCTGACAATTTCAGGCTAAGAATTGACTTCCACATTATGTTATGCGCATAAGCGGTAGAGGTTGATCTCGGTCAGGCTATTGCTGCAGCAGGTTTTCTCCAAGTACGCAGACAGTAAGTTGCCGGTTCGACCCAGCTTGCGGTGATTGGCCTGGGCCTGACGTTTCTCCACAATGCGGCGGAGGATACGTTTCTGCGCGGCATCGCTGCGCATGCTGTTCTCGTCGCTCAGGTTGAGGCAGACACCGTCGAGACACTCCTCGATCACCTCGGCAGCCACACCCAGACAAAGATCATTGGCAACAGCTTTTCTATATTTCTTACTATGAGACACCTTGCCCCAAGCATCCACTTCTTTTGCAGTCTTTGCCTTGGCGGGTTTGGCTGGTTTAGTCTTCTTAGAGTTGTTCGTAATCTGGATAAGCATTTTGTTGAATTTGTACTTTTTCATGATGTTTTTCCTTATTGATTTCGATTGCGAAATTACTCAATAATGGTGCAAGGTTTTTGCGCACGAAAAAAACGTACCTCATGCGAGGCACGTTCTTATTATAATTCAATTCGTTCTACAAAAAATCAAATTTGACAATTAGTCACTTCATTAGGATTTTTTATAATGCAGCATAGTGTTTTTGCCAAAATTTGTCAATATCCAACTACCTTCTTTTCTACCACCGTCGCTAACTAGATACCCTTTTCTTTGTAGTTCAGAAACTTTGGTCTGATAGTACGCCTTAGAGCAATATCCATTTTCTAAAGTTTCTTGGCTGAGGCAGCATTATTCTGTTGCAGTATGCTAAATATTTACTGTTGCCTACTCGTAATTCCTTTTACTCAACCTTCCCTTTAATCAAATCAACAAAATGATTATCAACATCTTCTTTCTCACAATCACCTATTCCTCTCAAAAGACATTTTATCTGCAACTCCATCTTCTACTGCCCAAAGATTCAATAAGAAATGTAACTTTTAGTCAAAAACAATATGCAGAAAAACACAAACAACAGCCTTAAAAGAGGAAAAAGCATCCATATTGAAACTATTCGAAAAAAAAAGTGTATATTTGCAAATAGAAAATTCATAATTTAATATCACAAAAAACTAACAATCATACACATGAACGACACGGATAAAAAAAATGGATTGTTTAAATTAGGGTTTGTCACTAATTCTAAACCTAATTCCTCTGGAGAAACTTGTTTCACTTTCTTATCTGACATTATCGACAAACCCATTACTAAAGCTGATATTGATACATTCATTGAATCCGAAGAATGTCACATTGAGTATTATGACAACGATTTTCGTGAAGTTAATAAAGAAAACGCAACTAAACTACGTTTTCTACTCCCATTCACCAGCATAAACGGAGAAAAAATATACGGAAGTTTTGCTAGATCGAACACTAAAGTAAATTTTGCTGGTGTATTCTGGATCTTTGATGATTGGATTAATGCTAAATATATCGATTTAAGCCAATATTCCATTAACCAAGCAAGCATAGATAAATTTAAAGCCACTTACAACATCAACTTCACCCATATAAATGAATTTATACAACCAAGGTCAGGTATTGAATACTGCAATGGAGGGGGATTTACACAATTCCAAGATGGAACAGATGTCAATTATGACACCGCAAAGTACATACTATTAAAAACCAAAGAAACGGACCCCTCCACAAATGAGACTATTTATGTTTGGTTCACAAAAAACACTCGTGGTAAATTTGAAGGGATTGATTTTGGTTCTAAAAACGATTTTCAAACCTCATTAAAAAATCGACAACAATTCTTTGTTGGCCGAATGGGGTTTGAGAATCTAAATCAGTGTAATGAGTTTCTCAAAAGACTTGAAGACAAGACCATGGACGAACCCTGGGATTATTCGAAGAAGAATGAAAGCGGATTCGTATTCCCTATTCTAAAATCATATCTTGAATATGAAGTGGAGCGATTGTTCTTTGAGAGTGAAGAGTGTGGCTATGAAAATAAGATTGTATATAATAAAGACGAAACATATGGTTTGTTTAACACCAATCTTATTGACAAATTTGGTCATGACTTAATGATTGTAGGAGAAGTTATGAAGAGCGGAGGAAAAAGCTATCTGATTAACCTACAAATGATTTCATCTAAGTTAACTCTTAAACGCATGCAATTTGTTGAACCCGACCCACAACCTCCTCAATTTTTTTCTGATGTTAATGAAATCGTATTTCACTGCGACTGGGACATTGATAATAGTATAGAAAGATATGAACATATTATTGAATCCCGCATTGAACGTTTCCCTGAAAAATACCGAGAGCTAAGTACAGATGAACTCGGAAACAAATTAGACAACGCGATAGATTTTGCTAGACGTATCGCTCAAAGAAATTACAAATTCATCGTACCAATGTATTATCCTGAGAAGAAACGTATCCAACTATTAATGCCCATATATTTGGAAAGTGTATATGCTTCAAGACCTGATTTTGCATTAGTTTTGCACCCTAATATTGAGGAAACCATCTATTCGCCTAAAACCATTCTTGGACTAGATGAAGTATACCAAGATGCAAGATTGATAGCTAAGCCTGAAGAGTCATGGCTTAATCCGAAACTAATCTAATAAAAGCCTACACTTACCAGTAGGATATGGCTAATTTTCAACTAATTAGCCATATCCTATTAATTATCCTTTTTAAAACAGAACATACTTCTTGTAAAGTGCTCTATTATGTAAAGTAATGAGTCCCATCACTTCAACGTCCTCTCCAGATGAAAATGTAGGTCAAATCTTTATCTATTACCTCCCAATGACCGCCTTTATCTGGGCCGACTCTGCGAATAAGATTTTTATTTTTCATCTGCTGTAAATTCCACTTTACACCGTCAATTGTGAGTCCACATGCTAGGCTTAGCTCTTCTATTGTAATATGCGGATTGCCCCTTTATTGCGGTAATAATTTTCTGTGTAGTTTTCTATGTAGTACCGGTCTTGTCACACTTGGGGTGATATGTGGCGTGTAGTCTTTCGGCAAGATTGGCCATAGTCTCTCGCAAACTAGCGGGTTCCAACACTTCGACTTCTGCGCCGTATGATAGCAGTTGGGCGGTGAGTTCGTAGTTGACGGCCATGTTGAACTCGATGATATGGTGGTCTTCACCTTGCATTTCCTTGATTTCGCGGTAGGATCCGTGAAAGGGTTTGGTGGCGATGTAGGGGAATTGGTGGTTGCTCACTTTCAGTAATATCCGATGGGGCTGCATTTCATCGTTGACCGTCACACCCACAACGTCATAGAAATAATCAGTGAAGTCGATATCAGTTGGGATGAAGGTGGTCTTCCATGTTTTGATGGACAGGATACGGTCCAAAGCCAGGTTGGTCAAGCCCTCACGTTCTTCGGATTTGCCAAAGAGGAACCAGCGGTTGTTGTACTGCCGCAGATGGTAGGGATGCAGATGGAAGGTCACCGAATCCTCGAAATAGGGGTGATACTTGACAATAAGAGGTTTGCGCATAGATACGGACTCCATCACCTGGCTGAAATATTCCATGCCCTTGAAATCCTCGTTGCCGCCAAAAGAGATATTGCTGTCGCAGAGGTCTAGTGCATTGCCCATCTGGAGCTGACGCAGACAATGGTACATCCACAGGTGCTGCGAGTTATGGGAATGTTTGCAGACAGGCTCAAGCAAATCGATGGTCTTCTGCAAGGCACTTTTCTCTTCATCCGACAAGGAGGATAGACTGAAAGTCTGCGACCTATCATAATAGGTATAGTAGCCTTCCTTTTCGGCAACGGGGTCTAACTCAATATTGTATGGCGCACCACGCAAAGTTTTGATATCGTTCTGCAGCGTGCGCAAGGCACATTCTTTGAGATCGTTGCGCCGCAAGGCCTTGTTGCAATAGTGGAGCAGGTCGGTCATTTTGTACCGATGAGCAGTATCGCGCAGACACTTGTCAATTACTTGATACCTAAGCACCTTATTTTTATCCAGTGGCATACTTTTTCTATGTGATTTGTGAATAGTGAATTGCTGCACACACAGTTGGCTATTCACACATTCACTCATCACTAATGATTCGGACTGCAAAGATACGAAGTTTTTTTGGATTGCGCAACATTTCTTGTTGGAACCTATGAAGGCAATACATGAAAATTGATTTGCAAATGCAAAGTGACAAGTGACACTTTCGCGCCATTATTCATTCAAAGATGTGAGGTGAGCTGGCACCAACGGCAAGCACAAAAATCAACACCTAATGAAGCTGCCTGAAAGTAGGTCTGAAATATCTTTTTTTATCTACCATGTGAGTGGAGCTACACTGGAGCTTCCCATAATCTAGATATATATAAAAAACGCAAAAAATCCTAAGTTTTGTTGCTTGGTGAGTGAAAAGTGTCACTTGTCACTTTTCACTTTTCAATGCAGTGCCACTTTGGCCAAAATAAAAAATAAATATAAAAATATTATATATACCTATTTATATTTACGGCTGGGAGGGTGGTTTTTCAATGCAAAGTGACAGGTGACACTTTTGGGGCATTCCTCCTAAAAAAGGCGATTTTTTGGCGTTTTCTTTGACTTCGAGCTCGATTGTGCCCTCGCCCGTCTGCACCCATGCCATGCTGATTTCGGGGTGATTTTTTGATAATCGTGGCAAGATTGGTGGATATTCTGCCCACTTTTCCCCTTTTCGATAGCATAAATGCCATTCGAAACATACCACTTGTGGATGCAAAATTTTTTGGCTTCATACCAAGTTGTGAGAAAGTTTCCGAAATTATGTAGGATGATTTCACATCGGCTGTGCCAAACAAAAATCATCGTGAATACTCGAAAATCTTACGAGAATGATAATTTTATAATTTTCAATAATTTTCGGTGATCTTGTTGATTTGAACGTTGATCTTGACATTAACATTAACTAGGGCGGTAGCCGGTTAAAGTTGATGATTTGTGAATTGTGATTAGTGGGGCGGTAGCCGGTTAAAGTTAACGTTGCCTACTCTTAATTCTTTTCTTGATGTTTTTTGGAGAAAAATGTATATCTTTGCAGGGTATAAATACTGTTGTTATGAAACGATTTGCATTGATTTTCTGCTGTATGGCTATGTTTGTAGCCGCTATTCCGGAAGCTGATTCACAGATACCAACGCTTGAGATAGCCCGCACCAAAGCCCAGGTCCACCCCAATAGGGTGTATGCCTCGGATTTTTGTTTGACTGGCAACAGCACCCGCGGTATTCAAGCCGCTATCGACTCGGCCGCAGTACGTTATGAAAGAACTGGCGAGCGGCAGGAGGTGTATTTCGGTAAGGGTGAGTATGTGCTGGGCACTATTTATCTGAAAAGTGGGGTGACGCTGATGCTGGATTCGGGGGCCGTGCTGCTCGGCTCGACTAATCCGCTAGATTATGCGAAGGACAGCATCTGCCGGCTGAAGGCTTTTATTTTTGCCGTGAACCAGCATGATGTCGGCATTGAGGGCAAAGGGGTGATTGACGGCCGCGGCTTTGAGGTGGCCAACAATGCGGTGCAGATGGTACACCTGGGATTACTGCAGGATCCGCTGAAATACGACCGCTGCAATGAGAGCAACCGTCCGCAGAATGTGCACTTTAGGGGCTGCGAGAATGTGGTGATACGCGGCATAACGCTGAAGGACCCCGCCTGCTGGTGCCAGGAATACGACCGCTGCCGCAACCTAACTATTGAGAACATAAAGGTGGATGCCAAATGCTACTGGAACAACGACGGCCTGGATGTGGTGGACTGCCAGAATGTGGTGATACGCAACTGCGACATTGATGCCTCGGACGATGCCTATTGCTTTAAGAGCCATAGCGTGGATGGCGTGAGCGAGAATGTGGTGGTGGAGAATTGCAGGGGGAGGTCGTCGGCCAACGGCATCAAGTTTGGCACCATGACCCGCGGCACTTTTCGCCATTTCCGATTCAAGAACATAGAGATTTACGACACCTACCGCAGCGGCATTACGATAGCCAGCGTGGATGGCGCCCATATTGAGGATGTGGTGGTGGACAGTTTGAAATGCCGCAATGTGGGCAACCCTTTCTTTATAAGATTTTCCGAAAGGCGCAAAGGCACGGTGGAGCCCTGCCTGAAGGATATTGTGATTCGCAATGTGATGGCCAATGTGCCGTTGGTTAAGGCCGACCGCGGTTATAGATATGAAGGTCCGGTGGAGGATATGCCCCGCAATATCTCGCCAGCGAGCATTGTGGGCACACCCGGACATAGGATTGAGAATGTGCTGATTGAGAATGTTTGGCTGCTGTATCCCGGCCATGGCGACAGCACCTTTGCCTACCGCGGCACCTCGCCGCAGGCGCTGGCCGACATACCGGAATGGGAGAAGCGCTACCCCGAATTCTCGATGTGGAAGGAGCTGCCAGCTTGGGGACTTTATGTGCGCCATGCCGACGGGGTGACGCTGCGCAAAGTGCGGATGGAGGCGGGGGATGCCGACTACCGCCCGGCAATAGTGGCCGACGATGTGAATGGTATGATTTTTAAGGATGTAAGGATAGACGACAATTTGGCAGACGGGCATAAATACCAGGCGGTTTGCAACAACTGCACCAAGGTAAGCACTCGCCCCCTCCGCACGAAGACGCAGAAGGCCAAAGTGGCTGTTGGGCTGCGCGAAGAGTTGACTTCTGACCAAATCTTGGCTCAGGACAACACCTCGCCCTGCACCGCCGAAGGGAAGCAACTATACCGAGCCTCACTCTTTGGCTGCAAGAGCGACGGCACCACGCTCAATACCAATTCTATACAGTTTGCCATTGATTATATAGCCCAGGCCGGAGGCGGCACGCTGGTGTTTGAGGTGGGGCGCTACCTTACGGGCACCATACACCTCAAGAAGGGGGTGAACATTCAACTGAATGAGGGCGCAAGGATTATCCCGTCGGCGAACTACTGGGATGTGGATCACGATGAAGAAGGTAGCCCGCAGCTGATTATCGACGAGTCGGGAGGAACATCGCAAATCTGTGGCCTAGGAGAAGTGGAAGAGATTTAAGATTGTAGAGTGTAGATTGTAGAATGTAGATTGGGCTGGCGCGTAGTTATTTAAGATTTAAGATTTTAGATTGGGCTGGCGCGGTCAATTTTAATTTTAACCTTAACTTTAACCGGCTGCCGCCTAACAATTCACTATTTACTGATCACACATCACAGATCAATAAATCAACAAAAAATCACTCCTCACTCTTCGTTCCTGCCAGTAGGCCGCAGGCGGCCATGATGTCTTCGCCGCGGGAGGCTCGGATGGTGCAGGTGATGCCGTGGGCGTTGAGGTAGTCGCGGAAACGCTCCATGGACAGGGGGGTGGCAGTGCGGTAGGGGGTATCGGGCGAGGAATGGAACCGGATGAGGTTGACTCGGCAATAGAGGCCTTTGAGCAGCCGTACTAGTTCGGCTGCATGGCGGGTATCATCGTTGAGTCCGCGGAACATAGTGTATTCGAACGAGATGCGACGTTGGCCACTCCAGTCGTAGCGACGAAGGAGCGACACCACATCGGCGATGGGGTAGGCTTTTTGCATGGGCATGATGCTGAGGCGCTCCTGGGCGAAAGGATTGTGCAGGCTGACGGCCACATGACAGCCGCTCTCGTTGAGGAAGCGCTGGAGGCCGGGGATGATGCCCACAGTGGAGACGGTGATGCGGTGGGGGCTCCAGGCCAGACCCCACGGAGCTGTGAGCACTTGGGTGCTGCAGAGGACGTTGTCGAGATTGTCCATAGGTTCGCCCATGCCCATGTACACGATATTGGTGAGGAGATGGAACTCGGGGATGGAGAAGATCTGGTTGAGGATTTCGGCGGCAGAGAGGCTGCCATGGAATCCCTGCTGGCCGGTGACGCAGAACTTGCAGCCCATCTTACACCCCATCTGGCACGACACGCATAGGGTGCCGCGGTTGCCATCAGGGATAAATACAGACTCGACATACTGGGTTTGGCTGGTGACGGTGGAGGGGCACTCGAAGAGGTATTTCTTGGTGCCATCGGTCGACACCTGGCAGTTGATGGGGGCGTGGCGGCCGATGTAGGCTATCTCGCTGAGGCGGGCGCGGGCTTTGAGCGAGAGGTTGGTCATGAGGTTGATATCGCATACCTGCTTGACATAGAGCCAGTCGCAGATTTGCTTGGCGGTGAACTTGGGCAGGCCTTCGTCGGCACAGAGCTGTTGGAGCTGTTCGAGGGTTTTTCCTAAAAGGTTGATCTTCATGGTAGCGTAGGGGGAGTAGGGGGTTAGAAGTCGAAGATGGGGTCTTCGTCGAGGATTTCTTGCTGGAAGCGGGAGCAGTCGAGCTCAACATCGAGGGGGACATTGGGGCGCTCGAACTCGCCACGGGGGAATTTGAGTGTCTTATCCATATATATGCTGCGCATGAAATGGCCGAAGATGGGGAGCGCCTGGGCGGCACCCTGGCCGAAGGTCATGTTGCGGAAATGGATGCTGCGCACCTCGCCGCCGGTCCAGACGGCAGTGGCCAGCTTGGGAGTGATGCCCACAAACCAGCAGTCGGAATTGTTTTGGGTGGTGCCCGTTTTGCCGGCAATGGCGGAGCTGAACTCGTTGAGGCGGTATTTGTAGTTGAGTCGCACACCGGTACCGCTCTGCACCACGCCTTTCATGAGCTCGAGCATCATATAGGCGGTGCGCTCGCTGATGGCCTCGTGGCGGTCGGGGGTGAAACGGTCGAGGACAGTGCCCTTGCTATCTTCGATGCGGGTAATGAAGATAGGCTCGACATACTCGCCTTTGTTGGCAAAGGTGGCCATGGCGCCAGCCATCTCGAAGACGGTGATTTCGGGGGTGCCGACACAGATGGCGGGCACGGCATCGATATCGCTGGTGACACCCATCTTGCGGGCTATACTGATGACCTGCTCGGGCGAACCCTGTTTCATGAGGTAGGCCGAAACCCAGTTGACGGAGTGGGCAAGGGCCCATTTGAGGGTGACCATCTGGTTTTCGCGCTCGTTGGTGGAGTTTTTAGGACACCAGTCGGCTTGGCCCCACTGCTCGAAACACACCTGGGCGTTGGGCACCTCGGTGCAAGGCATCATGCCAAGATCCTGCAGGGCCATGGTATAGACAAAGGGTTTGAAGGTGGAGCCCACCTGGCGGTGGCTCATGACGTTGTCGTATTTGAAATAGCGGTAGTTGATGCCGCCCACATAGGCTTTGACATAGCCGGTGCCGGGCTCGACAGCCATGAGGCCCACGTTGAGGAATTTCTTGTAATAGAGGAGGGAATCCCAGGGCGACATGAGGGTGTCGATATTGCCTTTCCAGGAGAATACACGCATGTTGACTTTCTCCTTGAAGATTTTGCGGATCTCTTTTTCGCTCTTGCCCTGGTTGTGGTGAAGCTGGTAGTAGCGGTCGGAGTTTTTCATGGCCTGGACCAGGATCTTCTCCTGCTGGTCGGCCGAGATATCGTTGAATGGGTTGCCGCCACGCGAACGCAGCTCGCGCTCGAACTGGGGCTGGACTTCTTTGCTCATGTGTTCGCGCACAGCATCCTCGGCATAGCGCTGCATGCGGGAGTCGATGGTGGTGTAGATGCGGAGGCCGTCTTTGTGGACATCGTAGTGCTGGCCATCGGTGTTGCGGTGGTGCTTGCACCAGTCTTTCATGAAGTTGCGGATATTCTCGCGCAGATAGGTGGCCAGGCCGTCGTTGTGGCTTTGGAGGGTGTAGCGCGACACATCGATGGGCTCTTGGGAGTATTTCTCGACTTCCTCGTCGGAGAGGTAGTCGTATTTGTGCATTTGCGACAGCACGGTGTTGCGGCGGGCAAGGGCGTTGTCGGGGTGATGCACGGGGCTATAGGCCGTGGGGGCTTTGAGCAGGCCGACGAGCATGGCCGACTCGCAGACGGTGAGGTCGGAAGGACTCTTGTCGAAGAAGGTTTTGGCCGCGGTTTTGATACCAAAGGAGTTGCTACCAAAATCAACGGTGTTGAAATACATGGCTATAATCTCCTGCTTGCTGTAGTTGTGCTCGAGTTTTACGGCCACCACCCACTCTTTGAGCTTGGAGAACACTACGCCAATCTTGCCTTTGTGCTCGCGGGGGAAGAGGTTTTTGGCCAGCTGCTGGGTGATGGTGCTGCCACCACCACTGCTGCTATGGCGTCCCAGCAGGGTTTTGAAAAAGACGCGGAAAAGGCTGCGGGAGTCGATGCCGGAATGCTTGTAGAAGCGGACATCTTCGGTGGCGATGAGGGCGTTGACGAGGTTGGGCGAGAGGTCTTCGTAGGTGACGTTGGACCTGTTTTCGATGCCGATGAAGCCCAGGATCTCGCCATCGGCGGAGATGACCTCGGTGGCCTGGTTGCTCTTGGGGTTTTCCAACTCCTCGAACGAAGGCATGAAGCCCAGCCAGCCTAACGACAGCAGGGTGAAGAAGAGAAAGATGAAAATCCATACGCCGGCAAATATCTTCCATGCCAAGCGAATACGATCGGTTTGGTCTTTTTTTCTCTTTTTGTT
The DNA here is from genome assembly GCA_024400545.1 of Bacteroidales bacterium. Classification (GTDB taxonomy): domain Bacteria; phylum Bacteroidota; class Bacteroidia; order Bacteroidales; family P3; genus Colimorpha. Next base: position 23,328 of record JAKSMO010000034.1, read on the forward strand.
TGCCATGAATTGTAAAAATTATGGGGGTTAATAAAAGTGGCTGAAGGTTAGTTGTTGAATTTTTTGATATGGAGGCCTACGCTGCGCAGACCCACCACATTGGTGTCGCGCATGCCGTGCGAGACGGCAAAATGGTAGTGGCCGGAGTGGGGGAAGATGACATGGCGGCGGAACACAAAGCGGCTGTCGATAAAGCGGCCTGTGCGACGGCCATACCAATGGCCCTGAAGGTCGGCCAATGGGCACTCGAGGGTGTCGTAGGCCACGCTGCCGTCGGGGAAGGTGGTGTTGATGAAGAGGAAGGTGTTGGCGTAGCTGTAGCGTGCGGTGTTGCGGATGTCGATATAGAAATCAAACATCTGCAGGGTGTCGTCAACGGCAACATCAAACTGGAGAGCATCGTCTTTGTTCCAGCCTTGCTCATCAACATCGATTTCGTTGGTATAGTACACTCGGCTGTTGCAGCTGAAGAGCAGCAGGACGGCCGTGGCTACCAATATCAGGGTTTGATATTTTTTCATGTTAGTTTGTTTTTTTCTGATGGGGAGGGGTCTTGGGGAATTATTGTTCGCGCTTGTCGTTGCGACGGTTGTTGCGGGGATGGCGGTTGTTGTTGCGGGGGCGCTGCTCGTCGCGGGACTGAGGCTGACCACCTTCGGCATTGGGCTGCTGGGGGGTGCGCTGACGCTGATCGCCGGTGCGCTGACGCTGATCGGGACCACGGCGGTCGCGACGCTCGCCTCCACGCTCGCCACCATGATCGGCGTTGCGCTGACGGCGGTCGTTGCCACGGGGGCGGCGATCGTCGCCACGGCGGTCACGACGGTTGTCGGATTTGGTGTCGGCCTTGGAGTCGGATTCGCCCAGATCGTCGGCCATACGTCGGAGTTCGCGTTCAAATTCGGCCGAGTTGGTTTCTTGTGCCAGTGCGGCATTGGACATGAGCTCGACCTGGAAGGCTTCCAAGTTTTCGGGGTACTCCTGGTTGCGGTTCATCTCGATAATCTCCTTAACACGCTCGGCAGGAATAGCATGGAGCTCGTTCTCGCCCTCGTAGGCGTACCACATAATGCCCCGGAAGACATCGGTCTTTTTGTACAGGGCCAAACCTTTCTTGAAACGGATGGGGGTGTTGGCCGGGGGGAATTTCTTAAGGGCATCGGCATATACCTCTACCTCGAAATTGAGGCAGCATTTGAGTTTGCCGCACTGACCGGCCAGTTTCTGTGGGTTGGGCAGGATTTGCTGAATTTTGGCCGCTCCGGTGGTGACAGATTTGAAGTTGGTGAGCCAGGTGCTGCAGCAGAGTTCGCGGCCGCAGGTGCCCAGGCCGCCTACTTTGCCGGCCTCTTGGCGCACACCAATCTGTTTCATCTCGATGCGCACTTGAAATTCGCTGGCCAGCACTTTGATGAGCTGACGGAAGTCAACACGGTCGTCGGCAGTGTAGTAGAAGATGGCCTTGGCGTTGTCTCCCTGATACTCAACATCGTTGACTTTCATCTCGAGGTTGAGGTCCTGAGCAATACGGCGGGTTTTGAGCAGTGCCTCGTGTTCGTTTTTGAGACTTTCGGCCCAACGCTCGATGTCGGTGCTTTTGGCACGGCGGAAGAGTTTTTTGACATTCTCGCTGGCGGGATCGACACGACGCTTTTTCATTTGGATGCGGCACACCTCGCCAGTGAGGCTGACGATACCGATATCGTGACCGGGCATACCCTCTACGGCAACAACATCACCCTCGGTGACATCCAGGCCGTCGGGCAGGCGGAAGAAATCTTTGCGGTTGTTTTTGAAACGCACCTCTACACAGTCGAACTGTGTGCCACCAGGCTGACGGATGCCTCGCATCCAGTTGGTGGAAGTGACTTTGCTGCAGCTGCACGTTTCGGTATTGCTGACAGGGACGTAGGATATGGGGCACCGTTTGCAACCACGACTGAGGAAGAGGTCTTCTTCGTATTTGACCCACGGCAGGGTGGGGTCGGGGTCGAGGTAGGGGTCGATGGAGTTTTCCGGAGCTGCATATTCGCCAAAGACATCGGTCTTGTTTTCGCGATCTTCTTTGTTCTCCTCTTTCTCTTTCTCGCGACGTTCGCGGATGAAAGCTTCCATCTCTTCGGCAGTGGCCACATAATCGTCATCGTCGTCGGCAGCCTCGAGGGTGGGTTGTTGGGGCAAAGCCTCGGCATTCATTTCGGGCTCGGCCATATTATCTTGTTTCTGAATATCTTTTTGTTCGTCCATAAAAAATTGTTATTTATATGTTTGTTGAATTATGTGCTGCCCCATGGGGAAGGCATAATCCAGGATTATCGGTTTTTGATGAGTTTGCTGAGTGTGAACGACAGCTGCATGAATGTGATTTTGGGGTTGGCGTTGCGCTCGATGGCATAGAGTGCGTCGTTGATGGCGTTGTTCATCTGCTCTACGTTGCGCACGGTGACCATGGCGGGGAAGGAGGCGTTGAACTTCTCGTCGCCCCATTCCAATTCGCCGGGAAGCATGATGTTGGCGGCTGTTTTGAGGAAGCAGGCTCGCACGGCTTGGAGCGAATATTGGAGGAATTGCTTCTGCGTTTCGCGCCCAAGGCCAGCGGTTTGGTCAACCCAAGCCGAGAGAGTGTGCATTTTGAGCTTGAACAGCAGACGGGTCCACGACACAAACAATTGGGCGAATTGTATGCGTTTCTCGTCGGAGATGCCCACGCCCAAATCGGGCACCACCACTTGCTGCACTCGGGATATGATGGTGGACAGCATTTTGTCTTTGCTTTCCACAACTAGGATCATGAGAGTGTTCTCGGAGGGTTCTTCGAGGGTTTTGAGCAGTTCGTTGGCTGCGGAGGGGTTCATGCGTTCGGCCAGCCAGATAATCACCACTTTGTAGCCACCCTCGTAGGATTTGAGCGAAAGGGCGCGGACGATGTTGGCGGCATCGCGTTCGCGAATCATTCCTTGCTTGTTCTCCACATTGAGGTGGGCGTACCATTGGTCCTCGGTGCCCATTTGGTGCCCGTCGGTGAGGAATTCGCGAAACTCCTCTTGGAACTCGTCGGCACACACATGGTCGCTTTTGACGGAGGGTGTGGTGGCGTTGGGGAATACCAAATGGAGGTCGGTGTGCATGAGCTGCTGATACTTTTTGCAGTTGGGACACTCGCCACAGGAATCGGCCCTTAGTTCGCTCCCCTCGCCATAGTGCTGACGGTTGGTGCAGTTGACATATTGGGCATAAGCTATGGCCATCGCCAAACTGCCGCTGGCGGTGGGACCAAGAAACATTTGGGCATGACTTATGCGCCCCGAATCAATAATTTCAGTCAGTCGGTTTGCTAGAACTCGCTGACCCACAATATCTTTAAACTGCATTTTTCTCGCAAATTAAACTACAAATATACAAATATTTATTTATATAACGAAAAAAAATGTATGCACTGCCATAGTTATAACGACTTGGTTCCGACTTCGACCCGCCATAATGCAGGTAGGATGTCGGAACCAAGAGGGAGGTACGGCGAAGGTGCTACAGAAGTAGCATAGGCCTTAGTACCACTTTATTTTCTGCGAAGCATACATGGCCAAGGCCAAGATGACGAACACGCCAATGCTGCCCACAAGCAGGGCGTAGGTCTCCATCTGCATGAGCACAAAGATGAAGGTGTACAAGGTGGCAAGCAGTCCGCAGACGGCAAGCATGGCACCCCGAAGCTTGGTAATCATGAAGATGAAGGCCGAGATAAGGCCGATGGTCATTACCGAGGCAATGAGGTACGACAGGCCAAAGGCCACATGCTCTGAGAATGAAAGCAACAACACATAGAACAGCACCAAGGCAATGCCCACCAAGCCATACTGGACAGGATGGACGGGGGTGCGGCGACGCTGCTCTACCAAGAAGACAACGGCAAAGGTGAGCAAGATGATGAGATAGGCGTACTTGCTGGTGCGGGTAGTCTTCTGATATTGCTCCACAGGCACCTTCAGACTAATATCTATCGTGCCAACTGCACTCAACCTAGCTTGATTGTCAAGAACTTGAGGAAAATCACGGTTGAGGGCCAGCACTTTCCAATTGGCAGTAAAACCACTATCGGTCACATTGCGATTAGTAGGCAGATAGTCGCCCGAGAAGCTGGGTGTGGTGCAGTTGGATTTCACTTCCACAGAGGTATTCCTGCCCACGGGCACAACACAGATGCAGTCGGAGCCTTTGATGGGCACACGCAACTGAAAAGTGCTACTGCCTCCGGCCACAAGGTTGGAAACATCTACCAGACATGACAGTGCTCCATAGTCGGCCAATACCTTATCGCCGGCATTCAGTTCCATTTTCTGCCCCTGATAGGTGAATGTGGGATAGTCCACAAAACCCCTGAAATCATTGATGGTGAAAAGTATTTGAGCACGGTTGAAATTCAGTTGCAGGCGCTGCGCTTCGTCCAGTTCTTTGGGCAGTACAAATGAGCCATCAAGGACAACATCGGCATCATAGACCGAGATGTCAAACATGCCACGATTCAGCGACTGTGTGTTCACTGTGGCCTGCGCGCGGAAGTCTTCGGGCATGATATAGGCATTGTGCTTGCCGTCGTGGCTGGGGATGAAGAGCACCGGGCCATACAATGTGCGTCCTGTACCCCATTTCCCCGACACTTCCTCATCAGCGGCAATACTTGTGGAATTTCTCTCGCTAATCATACCCTGGATTATGACTTGCGGAATAAGCAAAAGCAAACTGATGAAGAAGATAACCATCAATTTGACCCATAATTTGTTGGATTGGTTTTGTGTGTTTTGATCCATAAGATGAATATTTGCGTTAATAATAAAATACTTTGTATTTCAAAGTCAATGTGGCAAAAAAAATATCTACTTTTATAAACTACTTTCTATCTTATTCATATATAGCATTTAGAAGTTTTCTTTAGAGACTTGGTGCGCTTTTCAGAAAGGCTTCAAGAGCCTGCAAATGTTCTTTAAAGGCTTGGCTTCCTGACTGGGTGACAGCGAAGGAGGTGTTGGGTTTACGGCCGATGAACTTCTTCTCAGACTGGATATAGCCAAGATCTTCCAAAGCACGTGTATGGCTGGCCAAGTTGCCGTCGGTGAGGCCTAGCAGCGACTTGAGCGAGGAAAAGTCTAAGCTCTCGTTGACCATCAATGCCGACATGATGCCTAAACGAGCCTTGCTTTCAAATGCCTTATTTAATCCGTCGAGAAACATGCAACCTACTTGGTTTTGAGGGTGAAATATATTCCATATACGATGTGCATGAGTCCAAAACCGAGCCACCAAAAGAGGATGGCGTGATTCATGGCAAAGCAATCAATGATGCCGAGTACCAACTGGGCATATCCGAGCATAGCAATTGACGACGCCGTGTAATGACTGCAATTTATCAAAGCCAAACCATAGAACACAAGCATAAACGTGGAGGTGAGCCCATAATGACCCTGCATAAGCATGGCAGCACAGAGCAGGCCACCAACCAGCATCGGCACACAGAAATTAATCAAGCAACGGCGCAAGGTGGTGTCGAATTGGAAAGCACCTCTCTGCTTTTTCATTTTACGCAACGAAAAAGCTGAAACGGTGAAAAAGGACACCACAAGAAGCAACAATGCAGAAAAAATAGCTATTCTGGTGCGGAAAGGTGAATTAACTGAAATTCCATTGCAATTAGCTGGCAACCAAGATATTTCGGTATGCGGAAGCAGGATGAGCCAAGCCCCTGCCGAAACCACGCTTGCCAACAACCCTACAATGATGATAGACCACCCGCTAATAGACTGGAAACGTGATGATTTCTCCATCATGTCCTTAATCTCATTGAGTGTGTTTATTGCTTCTTTTTGTTCCATATATTCTAAAAGTGCTTTGCGGTGCAAAGTTACGAAGATATTTTGAATTAGCAAGAAAAAAA
>JAKSMO010000035.1 GCA_024400545.1 Bacteroidales bacterium
ACCAAGGCCCCTGCTACAGCCTCAACATCAGCCACCTCCCCCAAGGCAGCTACATTGCCCACATCGAAACCACCCACGGCACCACCCAGCACCTGAAAGTGGTGAAAAAGTAAAGGCAACATCTCATTTATGCCCGGAAAAAATTATTTTCTCTTTGAACACGAATTGCCACGAATCGCCCATGAATTTAATCATTAATTATTATGCTCACAATCAACCACTACGAAGAAAATTAATTAATGAAAAATTCGTGGCAAATTCATGGGCATTCGTGTTTAAAAGAATCTCATGTTGCTGGCGCAACGAGACATCAATTATCCATGAATCGCCCACGAATTTAATCATCAATTATTATACTCACAATCAACCACTACGAAGAAAATTAATTAATGAAAAATTCGTGGCAAATTCATGGGCATTCGTGTTTAAAAGAATCTCATGTTGCTGGCGCAACGAGACATCAATTATCCATGAATCGCCCACGAATATAATCATCAATTATTATACTCACGATCAACCACTACGAAGAAAATTAATTAATGAAAAATTCGTGCAGACATGCGTGAAAGTTAATACTCTCTTCGCCCTAACCCCGTTCATTTTACGGGGATCCTACGGGGTTGGTCCGACCCATAGAATCGAAGCAACCCCGTAGGATTCCCGTAGAATGGGCGAATTAGCTTCAGATTTAGGTAGAAATCTAGAATGGATTTTTAGGCCTAAATGCAATTATGTGTATGTTACAGGCAAAAACGCATTCTAGATTCTAGATTGAAACATGACAGTTCCTGTTGGAAATGAGATTAAAACAATTGTAAATAACTGACATATATAGGAATATGCGACTGATACGTTGATGCTTTTCCCCATGCCGATTCTAGAAAAATAACGCTAAATCTAGAATTCAATTCTAGAATTTCTATAATCCGTTGGCGGAATTAATCTAGGTAATCCCAAAATTGAAGAAAACGAGATTTGGCAACGAGAATATCCGCGAACTATCGATTTTTTGTATATTAATTTATTGACAAATAATTATTTATAAAAAATTTGCGGGCAATTTGTGGTAATTCATGTTTCAACCTGGAATCAGGTGCGAAATGTGTAGGATTGCGGCCTGAAACTGCAAATCCAACATCCATCAATAGCACAAAGGGCCAGGTTCGGCCTGGCCCTTCGTTGCATTTCGTAGTTACAAGGGATACTATTATTCGCTATAGAAAGGAATCAGCGCAGACATGCTTCATCCAAGGGATGGCTGTTGAGCTTGGCGGCAAATAGATTATCGCCATGATATTCCAACTTGAGCGAGAAAAAAGGCTGCTCAGGATCCATGAGCAAGCGTAGGAAAATTTTATCGCCTTCCCAAAGGGTAAGGTTGAAAAGCTGCTGCTTGTCAATCCAGGCCAGATCACCTTCGTCGCAGGGACGCTCCTCCCCTACCCATTGGGTGGCAGTAAACAGATGCATATACTCGCATGGCCACACGTCGCTGATGAAGGTGACGATGCCCCGATAACGCCATTGCAGCACATCGAAGCCTGTTTCCTCCTTCACTTCGCGAATCATGCATTCGTCGGGACTTTCATTAGCCTCGCATTTGCCTCCAACGCCAATCCACTTGTCGTGGCTGGCATCGTTTTCTTTTTTCACACGATGGAGCATCAGATACTGGCTGCCCCGCTCGAGATAGCATAAAGTGGTCTGTTTCATTGCATATTGTATATTGCGATGATTTGTTGGTTGGGTGTCGCAAGAGTCTCATTTCAACATTCATTGACTCCCACCCTGCGAATCAACTGATCAACGATTCAACATTTTTTTATGGTACCATTCGTAGACAATGGGGATTACAAAGATGTTAAGCAGCGTAGAGGTGACCAATCCACCTAGAACCACCACAGCCATGGGGGCCTGGATTTCGTTGCCCGGATGGTCGGCAGCCAATACCATGGGCACTAGCGATAGGGCCGTGGTGAGAGCCGTCATAAGAATGGGATTGAAACGGTCGAGGGCACCATGAACGATGGTATCACGCAACGACTGGTGCGAGCAGACGCTATTGTTGGACAAGAGTGCCTGGAAACGGGCCACCAATAATATGCCATTGCGGGTAGCGATACCGAAAAGGGTGATGAAACCGATGATGGCAGGAATGCTGAGACTATTGGAGCCTAGTTTTACCGCCAACACACCCCCAATCAAAGCTAGCGGAAGATTGAGCAGCACCATGAGCGAGAGGGAGAGATTTTTGAACTCGGTATAGAGCAGCAAATAAATAACGATGAGCGCCAAAATGAATACCAAAATAAGGGTGCGCGTGGCAGATTTGGCACTCTCGAACTGGCCGCCAAACTCGATACGATAGCCCTCGGGCAGCGAAACTTGAGAATCGACCGTTTTCTTGATATCGTCGACCACACTCAGGGCATCGCGGCCGCTAACATTGGCAGACACAACAAGTTTGCGCTGGACATTCTCGCGCGAAATGGAATTGGGTCCGCCCACCGACACCACATCAGCCACTAGACCAAGGGGGACCTTGCCACCATCGTAGGTATCGATCAAAGCATCGCGAACATCGTCAATAGTAAGGGTATCGTTGACGAAGCGCTGCTTAAGCACGAGGTCGAAACTGCGCTGGCCTTCATAGACATCGCCAATCTTTTCGCCATTGAATGCCGTCTCGACAAAACGGTTGAACTGTTCCATGGTGATGCCATATTGTGCCAACATGGCTCGATTGGCACGCACCTGGAGTTGTGGCGTTTCGGTTTGCTGTTCGACATTCACATCCACCAAACCTTCGATGCCGGAAGTGGCATTCTTGATTTGATTGCCGATGATAAACAACTGGCTGAGGTCGGTACCAAACACTTTGATGGCAATGGTAGCCTGGGTGCCGGAAACCATGTGGTCGATACGGTGGCCCAAAGGCTGGCCAACACTGGTAACGACGCCTGGAATTGCAGCCAAACGGGCTCGAACATCGGCCATAACTTCTTCCTTGCTACGGTCGGAAAGGGCGAAATTGACATCAATCTCGGCTCCATTAGTGGCTTGCGAATGCTCGTCAAGCTCGCCACGACCCGTACGGCGCGAAGTAGACACCACTTCGGGGATAGAGAGCAGCTCTTGTTCGAGCATACGGCCCAGTTTGTTGCTCTCTTCCAGCGAAATGCCCGGCTTGGCTACCGCAGCAATGGTAAGAGATCCTTCGTTAAAGGGAGGCAGGAAATCGCGACCAACAGTAAAGAGCATCGCAACTGCCAAGGCCAGCAGCAAGAGCGTTGATCCCAATACCATGCGCTTGTGGCCGAAAGACCATTCCAAGGCACGTTTATAGCCGCCCGAAAGCCACGTAGCCAGCCAACTGTCTTTCTGACGACGATTGAGATAGGCTTCATTAGACAGGAGCAGCTTACACAACAAGGGGGTGACAGTCATAGCCACCAGCAGCGACATAAACAGCGAGATAAGGTAGGCTATGCCGAGGGGCTTGAGCATGCGTCCTTCCAAACCGCTTAAGAAAAATAGCGGCACAAAGGTAATCATGATGATAAGGGTGGCATGAATGATGGAGCTGCGGATTTCGCTAGAGCCATGGAAAACAACATCGTAGGCCGACCGACGCTGATCGGGAGGAAGCAGATGGTTTTGACGAAGACGCTTATAGACATTTTCCACATCGATAATGGCATCATCGACCAACGAGCCGATGGCGATGCACATGCCGCCCAACGTCATGGTATTGATTTCGTAGCCCATGAGATAGAGGCACAAAACGGTGCCTAAGAGCGACAGCGGAATAGAGATGATGGAAATAAGGGTGGTACGGAAACTGCCCAAGAAAAGAAACAGCACAATGATGACAAAAATGGCACCTTCCATCAAGGCTTTGCCCACATTGCCTACAGACGATTGGATGAAGTCGGCCTGGCGGAAAATCTTGGTGTTCATCTGAACGTCGGGAGGAAGGGTCTTGGCAATATTCTGAAGATTGGCCTCGATATTCTCGGTTACACGGAGGGTATTGATATTGGGCTGTTTGGAAATCGAAAGAATAACTGCCGGCTTGGCATTGCAAGAAGCATAGCCCTGCTTGGTGGCAGTTCCCACACGCACCTCGGCCACATCGCTCAATCGAACAGGGTGACCTTCGTGCATGGTGACGAAAGTGGCGCCCAGTTCATCGATATCGCAGGTGCGAGCCATGCCCCGAAGGGCATACTCATTGCCGAAATCGCGAATTACACCGCCCGTGGAATTGCTGCTGATGCTGGCACCCAGCGATTCGATGTCGGCCATGGTGACGCCGAAAGCCTGCATACGGATGGGGTCGGCCAGAATCTGATATTCTTTATAATCACCACCAATGATGGTGACTTGCGACACACCGCCAGTGCCTAAAATGGCAGGTTTCACCACCCACTCGGCTAAGGTGCGGAGCTCTTGTTGCGAGGTATGATTAGCTACATGCTGCATAGAATCATCCACTTGAAGCGAAACGAATAAGATTTCGCCCATTACGGAAGATTGAGGAGCCAGCACGGGGGTAATGCCTTCGGGGAGCTGCTCAGCAAGGGTAGTCATCTTCTCGCTCACAATCTGCCGGGCGCGGAACACATCCATGCCCCAGTCGAATTCGATAAATACAAAACTGCTGCCCTGCAACGAAGTAGAACGGACTCGGCGCACATTGGTAGCACCGTTGACAGCCGTTTCGATGGGGAAAGTAACGAGGCGTTCGACTTCCTCGCTTGCCATACCGTGGGCATCGGTCATAACAACCACCTGGGGAGCAGTGAGGTCGGGAAAAACATCGATGTCGGTACGGTTGGCCGACCACAGACCGGCAACCATAAGCAATATGGCCGCCATGATGATAAACAGCTTGTGGTCTAAGCTGAATCGTATGATTTTGTTTAACATTGAACTTAAATTGTACTGCTGATTTGTTGATTTGATTCTTGCGGATCTAATGGTGAGTCAACCAATCACAAGCCATTATCCACAAATCACTAATTATATTAATGTTGAATTGATTTAGGTGCTAGAGTTCGACAGAATAGAGCTGGAGGTGGAGCAGTTCGAGTTCGTGAGCAGCATCCCAAATCTGGATTTCGAAATCGTAGTAAAAATCAACCTGCTGGAGATACTCTTCCAGGCTTATTTCGCCTGCCTCAAGAGCCTTGTCGAGCAGTTGGACTCCACCGAACTGACTGAACGCCGTGCGGAGATTGCCTACGTTGCGAATAAGCGCCTCGTGGCGATGGAACATGCACCTAAGATGGGTGAACAATTGCGTCCGCTGTGCATCAAAGGCTTCCTGCGAGGCCTCATATTGAAGTTTGGCAGCTTTTACAGCACGGGGCTGACTCCATATAGGGATAGAGAGTCCCACCTTGACACCGCGAAACACCTCGCCAACCACATTCTCGGAAGCATAACCAACGCTCATTTCGGGCAGCCATTCGGCTTTGGCCAGTTGTGACTGCTGATGATGCTGAGAGGCTGCATTATCGAGCTGGCGAAGCTGAGGATTGCGCATCTCGAGTTCGGCATACCACTGCTCGAAAGAGGGTTCGACCTTCACCGGCAAATAATCTGTTTCGTTGAAAACATAGCTATCGTCGTTCATAAGCGTGCGGAGCTCATGTATGGCGTGGTCTTCCAACAAGGCGGCCTGAGCGGCCCGATTCTGCACATCGGCAAGATTCATCTGAGCTCGATTGTATTCTAAAATGGAACAATCGCCAGCATCATATCGTTTCTGATATAGCTGTGCTAGGCGAATGGCAGAAGAACAACGGCGCGAATAGACCCGAGCCACATTGCGATAGTATACAAGGTCGGCACAGAGTTGCTGGGCTTCCAGCAAGGTGGCACTACGCAGCATCTGGTAAGAGATATTGGCGGCATCGGACTGAAGATTACGCAAACGAGCGCGACGAATGATTACCGAAGGCATCTCAAAGGACTGAGAAACACTCAAATCCCAACGATTGCCGATTTCGGAAGGAGAGCCGATAAAATAGGCTGCTTCCACTTCGGGATTGGGAATGAGGAATCCCACATGTGCGGTAGCCTTTTCAGCCTCGGCTTGCTTGGATGCTGCCAAAAGGGTAGGATTTTTGGCCTCAATATCTTTCAATACCTGCGAGTAATGGGGCTGCCCCATAGCAAACAGGGGAAGGAATGCTATTACGATAAAGAACTTTTTCATAGTAAGATTCTAATGAATTATGAAAAATACTAGTGAACGTGACCCGCATGGGGGTCGAGAGCCCCACTGTTTTGAGCCAAACGAACCATGGAAGCAGCACGGGTGACCACACGTTCGCCTTCGCGAACACCGGCGATAATTTCGGTGAACATGCCATCGGTTGCGCCGAGCGTGACCAGACGTTTCTCGAAAGATTCGGGAGTGAGCTGTACAAAAACAAAATGATTGCCCATTTCCTCTACAATGCCTTGATTGGGAATAGACAACACCTGTTGTGTGGACTGGGTAGAGATATACATGGTGACAAAACTGCCACTCAACAGATTGCCAGTATTGCGCACGCGGAAAGTGACAGGCACCAGCGGGCAATCGACATCGGTAGACTTGGCATAAGAAACCAAGCTGCCGCCCAAATCGCTAAGCGAAAAAGTTTCGTTTGTTGTAGGAATAACGATGTTAACTCCAGTGATGCTTTTCAACTGGCTAAAGTAGCGGGGTTGAACCTCAGCACGAAGCAGGAGGTCGCGATTCTGCGATACCGTCACTACGGAATGGCCAGCCTCGACAAATGAGCCATTGCTGACATTGATGCGCTGTATAAATCCGCTTATAGGGGCACGAACAACGGCACCCTTCTGCGAGAAATTATTTTTGAGGTTATCGTAAGCAGCTTTGGCAGTTTCGTAGGCAGCCAAAGCGCGCTGCAGTTCGGCTCGCGACACAATTTTGTCCTCAGCCAACTGCTGCTTACGTTCGTATTCGGCTTTGGCCACATTGTAGGCCGCTGTTGCTTCTTGGAACCGCACGCTCATATTATTGTCGGCCATGTTATTGCTTTCGATTACGAAAAGCTGCTGACCAGCACTGACGGCTGCACCTTCTACCAGATTAGGATGAGTGAAGACCACCACACCCGATGCGCTGGCAGTGGCTTCGCGCTCGTCGCCTTGCGAAGGCAGCACTTGGGCTGAAGCCTTGATGATGCTGCCAAAGGGCTTGAGACCCAACACTTCGGAAGCAAGTCCCACTTTCCATCCTTGTTCTTTTGTGAAAGTGATAGCGTTGGACGAGTTAGAAGCACCATGGCAATGGCCATGATCGTGGCCATGATCGTGACCATGGGAATGTGCTTCGGCATGACTATGACCATGATCGTGATCGTGGGAATGGGAATGGCCATGATCGTGATCGTGCTCATCGTGAAGGGCTGAATGAGTAGCGGCAATATCGGCATGGAAAGCAACGATATCGGTAATACCGCCTTTGCGGACTTCAACGCGCAAGGTACCATGGCCCGACTTGGCCGGAGTAAAGGCACACTTGTAAAGACCTGGCTGTTCGGGAGCCGAGATGGTTTTGCTATCCATCTTGCCATCAACGAGCAGTCGAACGATAACCTCTGCCGAATCGAGAGGTTTGCAATTGGAAAGTTGGGTAAGGTATACAGCCACCTTGCCCTCCTCATTAAGTACAAAAGGATTGGCTTTGACAAAAATTTCGTAATTGGAAGTATACTCGGTATACTGTTGTGCATCATGATGATGCTCCTCTTCTGAATGTGAGGAATGATGGCACGAATCCATCAGCCCCAAAACCAGAGCAAAGGATAATAAAAGCACTATTTTTTTCATAAAGATAATTGTTTCGGAGTTAAATACTAGATATCAGAAAACCTATAGGGTATTTGAATCCTATAGTTTCTATGATTAATGAATATCTATGATAATTACTATGCAGAAATGGAGCAGTGCATAGGTGGCGCACGAAGCAATTGAGTGCCCAACATGGGTACCCTGGTTATGGCCACAGACCTAATAGGTCCGTGATGAATAGCCGAAACAAATGGCGGGTTGGGAAGGACTGCCAAAGAGTTGGGCATCCCAAAATCTATGGCCAGATGGTCAGCGGCCTTAACAAAGTCGTAGAAAATATGCTGATCGTCATTGGTAGTTAAAACCAAATGGGAAAGCATCTCCTGCAAAAGGCATACATCAAACGGATGATGGGAATGATGATGCTCGTCATGATGATGGGGACATGATTCGTTGCAATGGCAATCCAACTCGGTCTCAAAAACCATTCCGCCTTCGCTGTCACAATCGTGATGATGATGAGGTACAAAGGCATGTAGCATGATTATTGCACATGCTACCGAAACAAGTATTTTTGCCAGCAAATGTTTCATTCTAAAAAAATTACACTATTCAAACAGACATATCATCTGCTAAAATAATAATGCAAAGATACAACTTTTTTCTTGCATATTACTTGCAAATAGGGAATTAACTGATTTACTCTACCAATAGTTTCCCAAGCCACGATATACAAACCGACAAAGACACTCGTTGGAAGAATTAATGTATGGTGGCTGCAAAATTTTGTGCCTTGTTTTTGGGTAGATTCCCTTATTGCCACCATTTGCGATAATCGTTTAATCTTTGAAAATTATCTGTAATTCGCTAAAAATCAGTACCAACTCGGGAGTAAGTCCGTAGGTAGTCCGTCTCATGTCCGTTCTGGAACGGATAAACGACGGAGCCACTCCTCCGTTACCCCTGAGTTACTATGGTATTTGCTGTTTTGGCAAAATTGGTTGGAGGGTTTTGCGTGGGACTTGAATGGGGATTCTATGGGTGGGATAAAAAGAGAATCTGCCCGACCTGTTGAGAGGATTTCGCTCAGCCTATTGTGTGAGGGGGTTCTCCTTTAGTTCCAAACAAAAAGGCCCGCCCCATTTGAGGCAGGCCCTTTATATTTTTATTCTATCAAGGTCAACAGCACAGCAGAATAATAAGTTGCGCCGTCATGACGCGCAGAAACATCGTAAGAGGATAAACGGTGGCGTATGCTACGGCCGACTTGTCGTTGTCGGAAGAGAGCGAATTGGCATAAGCCAATGCAGGAGGATCGGTCATGGCGCCAGACATAAGGCCGGCCAGACTGAAATAGTCAATCTTGCCCCAAATACGACCAATAACACCCACTATCAAGAGCGGTAACATGGTAATAATGACACCATAGAGAATCCACCAATAACCGCCATTGACAACGGTGCTGATGAACGATTCACCTGCACCCAAACCCACCGCAGCAAGGAACATCGAAATACCAATTTCGCGAATCATACGGTTGGCCGAAGTAGTGGCAAAAGTAACCAAATGGTAATAAGGGCCAAAACGGCCAATCAGGATAGCGATAATCAGCGAGCCGCCAGCCAAACCCAATTTGAAAGGCTGACTAAGTCCCGGAATGGCAATAGGCAGCGTGCCAAGGATGATGCCAAGCACTACTCCTAAGAAAATGGGCAAAAGGTTGGGGGTGTCTAGGTGCTTGAGTTCGTTGCCGAAGATATCGGCCACTTTGGCCACATCCTGCTCATCGCCAACCACCATGATACGGTCACCCAGCTGAAGGACAAGATCGGGAGTGGCTAACAAGTCGATTCCTGCACGGTTGATGCGGGTAATATTGACATGATAATTCTTTCGAATCGAAAGACTTCCAATGCGTTTGCCATTCAAATCGCCTTTGGTGAGCACTATACGGCGCGACACCAGCGAAGAGGCTTTTTTCTCTTCCTTGGGAGCCTCAACTACAGGACCCATCAGGCTGATAGTGCGCAAATGTTCCTTATCGGTAAGGATGCGGAGCTTCTCACCCAGACTAATCTTATGACCACCCTCGGCCACAATTTCTTTCCCATCAAGTCCTGTAATACGGGAAATGACCATGCTGATGCCCAACACTTTTTGGATTTCATACAAGGGAGTTTGATCAAGGGAGGCATTGGTCATCTCCACATCAACACAAATGGGCTTATTGTCTTCAGAAACATCGTTCTTTACAACGGCCTCCTCTTTCTTCATATTGATATGCATGATAGACTTGATGAGCATAATAGACAAAAGGATGCCGACTACACCCAATGGATATGCAACCGCATAGCCAGTAGCAATGGTGTCATTGGCGCTGCCATGCATGTCGGCAAAAGCCTGTTGTGCAGCACCTAAACCCGGTGTGTTGGTAACAGCACCCGACAGAATGCCCACCATAGTAGCCATATCTTCACCCGTTACCAGATGAATGACAAAAGCAGTAGTCACACCCAAAAGCACAATGCAAGTAGCTAACAGATTAAGTTTGATACCCCCTTTGCCAAAACTGGAAAAGAAAGAAGGACCCACTTGCAAGCCAATGGAGTAGACAAACAGTACCAAACCAAAATCCTTGGCAAAATGCTCTACATTGGGATCTAAGCGCATTCCGAAATGCGACAACACGATACCCACAAAAAGTATCCAAGTCACACCCAAAGAGAATTTGCCAATTTTGGCTTTTTCGGCCAAAAATACACCCACAGCCATCGTCAGCATCAGCAAAAAAAGCGACTGAGCGATACTCGGAGTGAACAGTAAATTATAGAAAAACTCCTTCATATAAAAATTGTTTAAACGTTAATCGTAAGTACGGTCTTTTCACTATCATTATCTCTTACTTATTAACGCAATTTCTTAAATGTTGGCAAATTTCATTCAACTATACCATTCTCGACTCATCATTCCATGCTTGGCAAGATAGGCATGCTATCATGCTTGGCAGGATAGTATGGATAATAACGCAATGGATGAGAGCGACAATCGATACCGGTCCAATCGATAGATTTAAGCCTATCGAAACATGCTGGTCCGAAATCATAAGATGCACCAAATAGTTCAACTTCACTCCCATCATGAGACAGACTCCAACTTCCGCCTCCATAGCAATCGTCGCCTCCATAAGGAATCAATTCTTTATGCAAGCGAACATCCCCAAAACGCATTTCCCCATCTATTGTGATGATGAATTTCTGCATGGATTGTTTTAATTTTTCTTTAATTATTATCATATCCCATTCTACAAAAGCTCCTTAGAGCTTTTCTGCCGAATGACTATTTTTGCAAAGATACGATTTTTTTGCGACATGAGTAATTTATATTTACTTTAACGCAAAAATGGCAACTAATAATGCATCGATTGAATCGGGAAAACGTACATTCTTACGACAGCATTTTGAAATACAGATGACGGGTGAATCCATATTTGGAAAGTGTCGAATGGTAGCAATAACCAATTTTTTCGAGATTTCGGATGCTAGCCTCATTGTGGGGTGAAACTGTCGAACAAAGCAAACGTATGCCCCTTTGCATAGCTTCAGCTTCCAACATTTGGCCTAGCATACACTGCCACCCACGTCCTCTATACTGTGGGTGAACCATGCAAATCTTATAGTTGGCAGAGGGAACATTATTTTCGTATATGCCGCCTAAAAGATGCGATAGGTCTTCGCCATCGCCTTCTTGTGGTACATACAACACAGCCACTGCAGCCAACGCATTACCAATTTTAACGCCAACAGCATAATGAGGACTCCCCAGGCATTGATTCCACATAAATGGCGTGTTGCGACGCAACTGATCTGGCCGTTCTAACGATGTCATCACATCAGCTTCGAGTGACAGAACCGAAGGTAAATCTTTCGGAATCAGTGATACTACTTGAAGTTCTTGCATAATTGCATAGAAAGTGGATGCACCTCACGATGCACCCACTTTGATATAAAAAGCGTTATAGATATCTTAGAAAAGGCCTTCAAGGACCTTGTCGTCAACGAGTTGAGGCAGGGTAACTTTGAGGTTGGGGTTGAGGTCCATGGCGCGCTTGATGGCGAACATAGCGCCCTCGTTGCGTGCCCAGCTGCGGCGGCTGATGCCGTTGTTGACATCCCAGTAGAGCATGAGCTTGAGGCGGCGGTCGCAGTCGGCGGAACCATCAAGCACCATACCGAAGCCACCATTCATCACTTCGCCCCAGCCTACACCACCACCATTGTGGATGGAGACCCAGGTAGCACCGCGGAAAGAGTCGCCGATGACATTCTGCACAGCCATGTCGGCGCAACGGTTGGAACCGTCGTAGATGTTGCTGGTCTCACGGAAGGGAGAGTCGGTACCGGAGACATCGTGGTGGTCACGACCGAGCACGATGGGTGCGGAGATTTCACCCTTGGCGATAGCCTGGTTGAAACGCTCGGCAATCTTGGTGCGACCTTCGCAGTCAGCGTAGAGGATACGGGCCTGAGAACCAACAACAAGATGATTCTCCTTAGCACCCTTGATCCACTGGATGTTGTCGCGCATCTGCTGCTGGATTTCGGCAGGAGAGTTGGCAGCGATTTCATTGAGGACGTCCATCGCAATCTGGTCGGATTTGTCAAGATCCTCAGGCTTGCCGCTGGTGCAGACCCAACGGAAGGGACCGAAACCGTAGTCGAAGCACATGGGTCCCATAATATCCTGAACGTAAGAGGGATAGCGGAAGGCGGAGTGGTCGGCATTCCAGATATCAGCACCGGCGCGGCTGCTCTCCAGGAGGAAGGCGTTGCCGTAGTCGAAGAAGTACATACCGTTGGCAGTGAGCTTGTTGACGGCTGCCACATGACGGCGGAGAGACTCCTGAACCTTGTCGTGGAAGAGTTCGGGCTGCTCGGCCATCATGACCTTAGCGTCCTCGAAACTGACACCCACGGGATAGTAGCCACCGGCCCAAGGATTGTGGAGGGAGGTCTGGTCGGAACCGAGATCGACTTTGATGCCCTTCTCGGCGCAGTATTCCCAAAGGTCAACAACATTGCCCTGGTAAGCATAGCTGCGAGCCTCTTTCTTGGCGATGGAAGCATTGACATGGTCAAAGAGGACGTCGAGGTTATCCTGAACTTCGTCAACCCAACCCTGCTCAAAACGCTTCTGGGTAGCGGCGGGGTTGATTTCGGCGGTGATGGAGACAACACCAGCGATGTTACCGGCCTTGGGCTGAGCACCGCTCATGCCACCAAGACCTGCGGTGATGAAGAGTTTGCCAGCGGTGCCGCCACCGAGTTTGCGAGCTGCATTGAGCACGGTGATGGTGGTGCCGTGGACGATACCCTGGGGTCCGATGTACATGTAGGAACCAGCAGTCATCTGACCATACTGGGTGACACCGAGTGCGTTGTAGCGCTCCCAATCGTCGGGTTTGCTGTAGTTGGGGATCATCATACCGTTGGTGACAACCACACGGGGAGCATCCTTATGCGAAGGATAGAGTCCCATGGGGTGACCGCTGTACATGACGAGGGTCTGCTCATCAGTCATCTCGCTGAGGTATTTCATCACGAGGCGATACTGAGCCCAGTTTTGGAAGACGGCACCATTGCCACCGTAGGTGATAAGCTCGTGGGGGTGCTGAGCCACGGCGGGGTCGAGGTTGTTCTGGATCATGAGCATGATGGCAGCAGCCTGGCGGCTCTTGGCAGGATACTCCTCGATGGGGCGTGCGTACATCTTATAGGTAGGACGCAGACGGTACATGTAGATACGACCGTAGGTCTTGAGTTCCTCGGCAAATTCGGGGGCCAGCATAGCGTGGTCCTTGGGGTCGAAATAGCGGAGGGCGTTGCGGATAGCAAGTTCCTTCTCGGCCTTGGTGAGGATTTCCTTACGCTTAGGGGCGTGGTTGACAGTGGGGTCGTAAGCCTGAGGTGCGGGCAGTGGGTTGGGGATACCGGCACGCAATTCGTTTTGGAATTCTTCGAGTGTCATGATTGTATTTTTTTATTATTATTTATTTTAGTTTCTTGTTGATTCTAGCTTTTCTAGAAATTCTAGATTATCTAGGATTTCTAGGGATTAAAGAGATAATTCAATGCCTACTTCGAGGCGGGGGAGCCTCATCAGGAATGCTGTGGGGCTCATGGTGTCGAGGTCGTATTTGGTGGCAAAGCCCGTAAGGCGGTAGCGGGCATAGAGGCCAATCCAGTCGTAGGCGACGCGGGTGACGATGCCGAAGTTGGTGTGATAGGCATCGACATGGCGGGGATTATAGTATGTGAGCGTGGCGCCAGAAGCATGGTTGTACTGGTTGTATTTGAGCTGATAGGTGTAACCGCCAAAGCCTACGTATGCGCCCAGATCCCAATGGACGCCGCTGCCAGTGATGCCACCGGGGGTGAAGCGGATGCGCTGGAAGAGCTCAATGGCGCATTCTTGATAGAGGTAGTGCTTCTGTTTGATGCCATCGGCAGCAACATCGAAAAGGTTGTCGATGCGATTAAGTGGGGTGGGTTGAAAGTTGTAACGCGCGGCAGCGTATTCCACACCCAAGCCCAGGCGATAAGCTTTGGCTGCAGCAAAAAGGATGCGTCCACCGATATGGCTGGCAGGAGAATATGCCTTGATTTGGCGTTCCTCGCTCTGGGTGCGGATAATGTTGCCAAAGGCCACAGCGAATTCGGCATTCCATCGTGCATTTTTACCCCAGAGTGAAGGTTTTAAGTCATCGGCAGTGCGTTGGTACAGATAGCGACTGCGGGTAGAGTCTTCATTAATGCACCAAGGCGCAAATTCTCTGCGTTCCCAGCGCATGCGATATTGGTCTTCGGGCGTGAGCTTGAAACTCTCGGTGTATCCGGCATATGATACATTGAGGGTGCAGGAGTCAATTGCCCCTTTGTGGAAGAACAGCCGATAGTTGGGGCTGACCTTTGAGAACTCGGTAGATGAGTACTTAACCAAGGTGCCATCGAGGTTTTGCTTGTTGAAGAACACTGTCATGAGGGGCTGATACTTGACAAACTGGACTTCGATGGAATCTTTTCGGTCAACCAGATGGAACGTGGGTTCTACTGCTTTGCCATTTTCCACAAAGAAAGACGCTTGCGGTACGCCATAGCCGAGGGCATAGTCGTAATAGGGGTATAGGTCGGCCGACTGCTGGATGAGTTGTAGCATTTCCATGGCAGTCTTGCCGGGCATAGTCTGCCAGGCGCAAGCGGCAAAGCCAGCTACAAGGGGGCAGGAGAAAGATGTGCCATCCACTTCATGAATCTTTTGGTCGCTATTGGCGGCAGCAAGGGCATGGCCAAATGCCACCACATTGGGTTTCAGACGGCCATCAGCCGAAGGCCCGTAAGAGCTGAAGCTGATATGACGATAACGGTCAAGCGAATGGGTGATGCCACCCACACAGAGCACACTGTCGGCATCGGCAGGGGTGATGATAGTCTTCCAGGAATTGTCATCACCTTCATTGCCTGCAGAGTTGCAGACCAGGATGCCTTTGCGGGCAGCCAGGTTGGCGGCTTTGGCCACATAGGAGGTGCCATCCATATCTTTGGTGAAATAGCGGTCTTTGCCATAGCCGAGAGATGAGCTGATGAGGTTGGCGCCATGCTGGTCGGCACGCTCCATGGCTTGCATCCACCACACTTCTTCCTTGAAAGGCTCGGTGTTAATCTCGGTGCGGTAGAGGAGGAATTCGGCACCTGTGGCAAGGCCCAGCTGGACGGTGTCGAAAACACCGGTGATGCAGGAAAGAGTCATCAAGCCATGGGTGCCCCAGCCATAGACATCGGATTTCTTTGTGGGGAAGTTCCAGGTGTCGAGGATGCGGTTGTTGTCGCGCAAATGTTTGAAAGCCTTGTGGGAGTTGACGCGGGGAAAACCGTTGTCGAGCACGGCAATGCGGATGCCTTTGCCATCGATGCCTTTGGCCACAAACTTATCACCCTGCATACGCAGGAGCTGATCGGCGAGGGCAGGTTGATTCGTTGTATTGCTGATTTGTTGATTTGTTGATTCCTCAGACTGATGGACTTGTGCCAGCATCATCCCGCCACCAATGAGCGCAGTATGGCCTACAAAGGACAGTTGCTCAATCTGGGCAATCTGGTCGGGGGTGGCCATGACTGCCACGGCATTCATCCAGCGCGACTGACCTACTTCTTCAGTAGCAATAGAGACAACTTGACGAACATATGCAGCCGACAAAGGAAAATTGGTAATATCGAACAAATCGGCACCACACTGATGATACCGTTCGATGGCTTTAGCATCGAAATAGTCATAAGGATCGAACTCACAGCCCTGCTTGTCAGTTAAAAAAACCCAATAACACTGCTGGCCTATTGCCTGTATAGCGGCCATTATCACGAAAATAATAACGAAAAGTCTTTTCATTATATACAAGTATTTAATATTATATATATATCATCCAAATGCACAGAACCCTAATAACTAGCATTATTAGTGCATTCTGGCACTCAATGAGAGCCGTAAAGAAGCATTGCAAAAATACAAAATTTATTTAATACTTTGGAAAATATTTTTTATTCGGCAAGAAAGAAGCCGATACTATTGTAAAACAGTGTGCAGGATTTCATGCGAACGAAATCCACGGAACTCGGTTAGGTGCAATTGAAAATAGCTCAGCAGACTGTTGATCAATTCCGTCCTCAATTGCAATGGTGCCAATGGTTCGACCTCATCACTCGAAACCGACTGAAGATAGTAATGCAGCAACTGTGAGCACTCGCGATCGAGGGTACTATTGCCTGAGAAGCAAAAACGACCTCCATCCAAATCAAACAGTGGTTCCCGCATACTGTAATTGTCCAAGGGCTCGATTCCCATATACCGCGCCACGGTAATCATAAAGGCTATTGGAAGCCCTGGTGAAGGCGACTGGCAGTATGCCACATCAGCCACATAATCAAACAAATCGGGCATTGGTTCCTCCTCCCGCAAAGTCTTATACAGCAGTTCGGTCATAAAAAACCGAAGGGCATTGTTTATGGCTTGCATCCCCATATCCATATCCTTGATGTGGGAACTATTATAAGGAACCATCTCTTTAATGTAATTAAGCGAACTTTTGGGATTATTATACACTACTAACTCCAAATAGGAAAGAGGTTGCAGAAGGTTTTGCTTCGTTCGGCTTTTTCCTTTGCGTACACCTTTTACAATATAGGATCTTACACCTAATTGACGTGTGAATATTTTCACAATCACCGAGGTTTCGGCATACTGTGTGGTATGCAGAACCAAGCCTAAAGTACTAAGGGTTGGGGTCATTTGACGACCAGTATTTTGGTCACCGACCGCATCTGTCCCTGATGGTCAGAAGCAAAAACAAAGTAAGCACCACTGGCAACCCTCTGACCACTCAAATTGCAACCATTCCAGATGGCTTGACCTCCATTTGCCGTAGTCGAATAAACCACATGTCCGCGGGCGTCGGTAATATGCACCAAGGCATCTCGAGTAAACCCTTTAATGGCGATGACGCCTTGATAGTCAGGCCGAACTGGATTGGGAAAAGCATGAATATCTTCTGATGGATATTCGTCAGCGCCTGTAGCTGATGCCCGATAGGCCTGCACTCCCATATTGGTCCCAATAAACACTTCGCCCGTAACGGGATGGACACTCAAAGCCACCACTTTATCGCTATTCAGTGGACTGTTGGCAGTAGTAAAATGCTCAAGCTGAACCAATCCATTGGCAGAAACCAGGTAAACTCCATTATTGGAGGTACCCACCCATTTGCGATTTCCACCATCTACAGCAATACAAGTAATACTCTCGTATGCCATCAGATACTCATAAATACCATCATCACTATACAGGATATTACTGCACGACACGGGGGACACCTCTCCCCTACCTCCATTGCTGAAAGCGCGATAACCATCGTAAATCACCTTAATACCTTTATCGGTTCCTATCCACATATCGCCCATGCGGTCCTGTACTAGGCAATTAACAGAGTGCGTTTCCAATTTGCTGCCATTATTGGGGTTTACATAAGCCATTTTTCCTTTGCCGTCAAGCACATAGATACGGTTGGCTCGACCTAACACCCACTTATAATCGTACAAACTGTCCCACACCACCTTATCTATCTCGCGTTTCTCATTGGCAAGACCCGACAGCAGGGGGGAAATATTGAACGACTCCCATGACCCGTCCTTATAACGTACTGCCAATCCCTCGTTCACAAGCGAGTTGGTCACCCACAAATTTCCCCGGCCATCATATGCCAAACCGGCTGTGCGCAAATGGACGAAATCTCCATCGCGATATGCTGGCAATTGAGGCGTATTTCCTTGGTGGAAATAGGACTGTAAGGCACCATCATAAAAATCAGCCACACCGTGCCCCCAAAGCGTAACGCTCACATGGCGGTTGTTCAAGGGATCGACAGCCACATTTAATGCATCCATCGCCTCAATATCAGAAAAGTCCAACTGCATCCATTGGTTGTCCTTTTTATAGGAAACATTAGGCATCATATATGCACTTTCGTACGTAGGCTTCTTTCCTCCACGACATAAATAAACAGTATTGTCGGAAGTAGTAATTGAATAAACATAGTCATCGGTCGAAGGGCCCTCAGGATAATGCGAAAATGCTGATGTATAGGGATATGGCACCCTTAATAGGCCTGCCCAAGCATGGCCCAGCCACAAGGTTTGGTCGGCATCAATATCGGCATCCCACACCATAACATTATAACCAGCAAGCTGATCAATATCATGCAACAAAGCATGGCTCCGTCCGTCGTAAACATTCACATGGTCGAAACAACAAACGACAATTTTTCCATCATGGCAACGCAACGAGAGAATCTGTTGCGGCAAAGTATTCTCCCATGAGCCATCAGTTTTTTGAAAAAAAAGTGTCATGCTGTCGGAATTATCGGTACAGGCAGCAGCAACAATATTATTGTCTGCCACACCAAGCATCCGCACTGACATACCATAAAGCGGCGACAATGTATCGCGTGTCCACTCGGTATAGATGTGCAACCTGTTGCTGTATCTAGGAGCAGTCATCAAACCATTGTCGGTAGCCGACACAATCAAACTATCAGTAAAAGCCACATCATAAACAGCACAATTAGTACCATTGGTACCGATGTAGTATGTTTCTTCGATTTCATGCCGATACAAATCCACCACCACGATACCGAATCCTGTGGCCAGATAAGCTTTGTTTCTGTCAAACCGTACATGATATATCTGCTTGTCACCGCTGATATTGCTATACTTGATGTCGGCCACATTATACACTTCGTCTCCAATCTTGATATCAAAGCCGGAATTCGTATAGGCCACTACCATGCAACGCGATCGTTCATCATAAGCAAACGTACTGACACCCACATCACTAAGACCCTGTTTTTTTGTAATTGCTGTGGCAGTATAAGCATCACAATCATAGCGAAACATCGCCATACGTGTGGAGGCAAACACCTGATTCCCTACAGACTGAACGCCATGTACAGAAACAAATGAATTCACATCACGCCATTGCCCTACTGGGCTTTGCGCCCAAACAGCTGCTGCCAACAGAACCCAAATCACTATTGCCAAGAGTCTTTTCATAGCATTATGAGGTATTATTTTTTCTTCGACGTAATTAGCATCTGGCTTAACATCACAAGTGTCCACGAAGTAAGTGTATTTATCAATATTGCCAAGAATGTCATGCCAAAATTGCCAAAACTGAAAGCCTCAACCATACCATATGCAAAGCAAAACACTAGCGACATCACGAAAGCGTATGAAGCAAATGTTTGAAACGGTACTGAAAAAATACTCGGAGTGTCGATTACTGCATCTGGGTCATCTCGGGTGAGCATACGGTTACCAATAATAATGCGAGCAAAAGCCATCATGGTGCAACAGAATGCATGGAACCCCGGTATATTGCAGAAGACATCTATCAGCATGCCCAAAGCAAATGCAGTCAGCAGCAATGGAATGTTTCCGTAGCGAGTGGGCAGCATCATAATGGCAAGGATATAGATAAACGGAATCACATATCCACCCAGATAGACATAATTTAAAATCATCACCTGCAGGACAATCAGTAGTAAAAAGCGCAGGACATTATTTATAATCAACTTGCTCATTTCTATTCAACCTCCTTCTGAGTCCGGGCCATCAAGGAATCTTGCTCGGCTTTGAAACGATTATTGATAATATATACGTGGTCCAACTTGTTGAACTCGGTGGCCAAACGTACCTTGATAGTGTAAAAACCGCTACCCCGTTCAGAGAAAGCCTTCTCAACAAAGCCAACCATCACACCTTCAGGAAAATCGTTGGCCATACCGCTGGCCACAATCGTATCATTCAATCTAAGACGATATGTTGTAGGAATATCGATAAGGGTTGCATAGCGGAAGTCTCCACCCCGCCATACCAATGAACCATTGGTATTAATACGCGGCAGTTTGACACTATTGCGACTATTTGAATGAAGCACAGGCATGACTGTAGAAAAATTATCAGTAGTATTCACTATCACGCCTACAATGCCTTGAGGAGAAATCACAGCCTGATCCTCTCTAATACCTTGGAGTCGACCCTTATTGATCATGATATAGTTGTCACGCTGGTTCCAAGAATTCTTCACTACGCGGGCCTCAGTGTAGCTGTAACGCTGCTTATACACTGTATCTTGGTGTTCGAACTCCTGGGTATTATAGCTGATATACGAGGATTCCATCTGAGCACGCAAAGCGGCATTTTCGGCAGCCAAACGATCATTCTCGCCACGCAGACCATAATAATCGCTCACAGCCGACACTGCCCCATAGCATTTGCCGGCAAATCCATTGCCGACACTCACAAGTTTGGAACCTTGGTAATTACTGTTTTTTGCAATAAATACCAAAGCCACGACCTCCAGCAATACAAATATAAAGATGTAGTTAAAACGTTTGATAAATGCTATTAACGATTCCATTTAGCTCAAATAGTTGATGATAACCTGCTGGGTTTGGTCTACAGCTTTTTCCAATATGTCATTGACGATAGTAACATCGAATTGGTCGGCCATTTTCAGTTCTTCTGCACTGCGCGCCAAACGTTTGGTGATTGCCTCTTCGCTATCGGTCCCACGGCTGCGCAAACGCTGCTCCAAAACCTCCACACTGGGGGGCATTACAAACAGCGATAATGCATCCGCACCAAAATACTTCTTGATGTTTCGTCCACCGTTTACATCTACATCAAAAATGATTACATGACCATTATCCCAAATGCGGTCTATTTCACTTTTTAACGTTCCATAACATGTACCAGCGTACACTTCTTCCCATTCCAAAAATTGGCCATTTTGGACTCGTTGATGAAATTCATCAGGAGAGAGGAAGTAGTAATCCACTCCGTCTTTCTCCCCTTCGCGAGGATTGCGGCTTGTAGCGGAAATTGAGAATTCGAAACAGTCGAAACGTTTCAATATCTCACGAATTATGGTAGTTTTTCCACTTCCGGAAGGAGCCGAAAACAGTATTGCTTTACGATTGTTCATTACTATTGGGGTTTGATATTGGTAGTTGAGTTAGAATTTGCGATCAAAGATTTTCCAAAATCCCATGACCGCCGACGAATCTTCTTTCCAGTTATATTCTTTCGAAATAGTGGCCACATATTCCAACGCTTCTTCTCTAGATGAGGTGGCATTCAGTCGAAGGATAAAATCATTGTATGCTTTCATATTGTTATGAAACAATTCGCTCATAAAGATGAATTTGTCGTTGATGCTGATAATCGGGCGCAAATCATCCACTTTCTTAGCGTTCACGCGGTTCTCCAACCGCTGCTCAACACTGGCCGTGTGCTGGCCAAGCGTGTCTGCCAGGGTGCGTTTTGGCTGGCCATCATTGGAGTTGATAAAATCGAATAATGAGGTTTCACGAGGTTTTTCTTTCTTGGCAGGGGCTACTGGTTGTACTGGCTCTTCCGCAAAAAGTTCATCATTGGGATTACCTGCTAGATGCTCCATAATGGGTTCCATAATGGGTTCTTCTTTCTTCGTCGGTTCTGCAGGAGCAAAAACAGGTTTGAACTCTTCCATCGTCAAAGCTGCTGCAGCCAATTCGGCAGCTTTCTTGGCGGCAGCCTCTTCGGCTAATCGTTTCTCTTCGGCAGCTTTCTTGGCGGCAGCCTCTTCGGCTAATCGTTTCTCTTCAGCAGCTTTCTTGGCGGCAGCCTCTTCGGCCAAGCGTTTCTCTTCGGCAGCCTTCCTGGCAGCGACCTCTTCGGCCAAACGTTTCTCTTCGGCAGCCTTCTTGGCAGCAGCCTCTTCGGCTAAACGTTTCTCTTCGGCAGCTTTCTTGGCGGCAGCCTCTTCGGCCAAGCGTTTCTCTTCGGCAGCTTTCTTGGCGGCAGCCTCTTCGGCCAAGCGCTTCTCTTCGGCAGCTTTCTTGGCGGCAGCCTCTTCGGCCATACGTCTCTCTTCGGCAGCTTTCTTGGCAGCAGCCTCTTCTGCCACACGTCTTTCTTCAGCAGCTTTGTCTTCCGCAGCTTTTTGTGCGGCAGCAGTAAGATCCAATTCAAGAGTATCCAACTCAGTGGCAATAGGGATTTGTACCTCTTGCTGGAGTGCAAGCATATAAAGACTGCGAAGCTCCTGCAAGATGACATCAATTTCTATCTGAGAGATGATTCCTTCGTTTTTACGGATTCGAGCGGCCACCAAACCGAGTCTCTCAAGACCTTCAATAAGCTTGTTTGCTGAATTATTCATGTGTTCGTACCTATTTATTTCATTGAATATAAAAACCTTGCGTCAATTTTATCAACGCAAAATATTTTGTAAAGATACAATATAATATGCAAATAAAGAAAAAAAAGACTATGTTTTTGTAAAAAAACATCCGCAATGCCTTAAGAAAAACTTTGCGGATGTTGATTTGATGAAGTCCTACTCGAATTATCGAACAACTATTTTCTTTGTCGCTGCATAGTCGAACCTAACAAAATAGACACCTGGAGCGGGCACATATACCTGCTCATTAGCCGCAGCACGTGCAATATATGCAATACGGCGGCCGGTCAAATCCACTATATCTATGGTTCTGCCCTCGGCATTGCTAATCGACAGCCTAAGACCCGTAGCACTCAACCGTATATCAGTAGCGATATCGGCAATGCTCTCTAACGGTACAAATTGAGCAACAACAGTGGTATCGCTTTCAACTAGCAAACGATAGGGATTTTGGGTGCTACCGTTGTCCCATCCAGCAAAACCATACCCCTGGTTTGGAATGGCTGCAAGTTCGGCTTCCATTCCTTCTGCATACTGCCCACTTCCAGTCACACTCCCAAAACTGTCGTTCGACGGTATAGCTGTAACAGTATACACATTTTCCTGTTGACGAATTACCAAATGAACAACCAATACCGAGTCGCAGCCTGCCTGGGTGGTCAACCATCGTTCCAACTGAATTGATTCGTAATATGTTACTCCATCAATTGTATACTGCCCGTCTGCCACTATTGTGGTATCAGCAAATGCACTATGGTTAATCGTGAGCACCAAGGTAACTATCGAATCGCAACCTTGGGCTGTAGTTGTGTCAAAGGTTTCCGACGAAGTGCTTGCGTAATGCCATGTGCCGTGCCACATCACGCTGTCACATCCTACCAGAGACTCTGTAGCGTAATAAGTTACAGGTGCAAAAGAGGCCGTATAAGCAATATCGCTAGTAACCACTACTGTACGGGGATTCTGAGTGCTGCCGTCTTGCCAATGGGCAAAGGTATAGCAGTCGTTGGGCACAGCTTCTATTGTAACAGATGTGCCTTCTTGGTAATTGCCTCCACCCGACACGGTGCCCATAGTAGCCGACTCCGATACTGCTGTAACTGTATAGGTTGGCAATGGCTGACCCGAGAGAATTATGTCATCCATCATCAGATAGTATCCGTGGTTGGTCGTGTAGTGAATGGCTATATATTTTGCCTCGGCCGGAATATGCGCTTGAAGGGTGTCCCAGGTATTGCTACTGGCCGTATGGGTGCGAACTATGTGGGTAAAGCTAGCAACAGCATTATCGGTGGTAGAATATTCGATATTGAAAGTTTCAGAAGTACCTTGGCAGCGATAGCTGAGGGTAAGATCTATCGCATTGGGAGCCAGAAGCCGCGGCGAGATGAGGTACTGGTCGTAGGCATCGGAATAGCGCTGGCTGCAAAATTGGAAATAGTCAACTGTACCCCACCAGCTCGACTGGCTTATCACCGTCATGTCATCGGCATTGGATACCGATGCGCTATACGTTGTCCAGCAATCAAGGCCGTTGCTGAAATCTTGCGTAGCAGGAAGTGTGGAGATACCGCAACTAGAAAAATGAGCCGTATAGGATGTTGTTGCTGAAGCAGAGAAAACACGCGGATTGTCGGTGCTTCCATCGTTCCAATGATCAAAAACGTTGTCGCCCCTGGCTATGGCTGTGAGGGTGCAGGTTTCGCCCAATGCATAATAGCCGCCCCCTATCACAGAGCCTTGCGATGTGTCGGCGGCAGCGGCAGAAATAACCACATCGGTAGGCTGGCTGAAGATAGCTCTACACATCACAGTCATATCGGTCAGCTGGGTCCATACAACACCATTGGTAGAGGTCCAACCGCCATCCTGATTGCCGCAATAAGTAGTTACGGGCACAGGGTAGTTATTGCCCATACAGCGGCATACAATCCACAGATTGCTTGTGTTGGCCACCGGAACCAGTTGCGAAAAGCGAAGCGTCTCCCACCGGTTTTCTCCAGGCAGGTGGAATGTTTCTTCATAAATCTGGGTGCCTGGCGAATAATTATCGCCAGCGTAGAGTCGCACGGTATAGTCGCCTTCATAAGGATTAAAAATCTGCACACTCTTGAGGGACTGACCTGACGGTAGGTTAGCGGCATTAATCTTGAGAGCAAAATAATGGTTCATCAAATTTCCCTCATGGGCATTTCCGCAGTAGGCAATAGTATCGCCCACAACAGGCACGATATGTGCTGTGAGGGCCACATCGCCATTAGCCCAAAACTGGCGCGGCAGCTTGCGCGAACCATCGCTCCACCGATCGAAACGATAGCCGTCTGCCGTGGTTACGCTAAGGGTTACCAAATCGGTAAAATTGCTGTATGTTCCTCCGCCCGAGATAGTAGCATGCGCCGAATCATCAACCACAGCCGAAACAACGCTTGTCGAAGCATTGCCTCTTACAGCCGGCCGTACACCGAAAACTGCCATATTGTCCAAATTGAAAGTGGATGAACTATTCGTACCAATTCCTCCTACCGAAGGATTAAGCGAACCGATGGCGAAGTATCCATTACTAGTGCCTCCCCACCCCCAGTTGAAATGGAAATGGTTATCGGAATTGTAGCCATCACATACGAAACAATGGCCACCCGAAAGATCAAATCCCGAATAGATTACAGGCCTTGCGCTATCGAGTTCGGCACGCAATAGTGCGTGCCATCGGTCGTCGCCCATGCCGTTCATACGCGCACCGAACACTTGGGGACTATAATCAAAATACTGTCGAAGGGCATTTTCAACACATGGATAAGTGATGCCGCCCCGCGAAACGACATCGGCTGCGCTTCCGCCAGCTGAAGAGAGGGCATAATTGGTCACAATCGACACTCCCACATGGTACATCAATGTGGCTACGGCATCCACCTGCTGGGTGGTACTTGACGCATTCAGCGCATTGGGCATCTGGGTCCAAGCGTAGGTAGTAGCTCCAAAATTTGCAGATTGGGCACCATAGGTAGGATGGTTATAGCTGCGCGAGCCCATTCCCTGTGCCGGGTGATTCCAATATTTCATCACCTGCGCCATGGCTGTTGCCACACATCCTGTAGCCGTATGCTGGCCTGATGCGGCATCGGCAGGACACATGTTGTTATAGTATGTACCTTGGCTCCATGTAGTTGAAAGCAACGGCGATACGGTAGTAACAATGGCTGGAGCAGCTGCACTCTCTTCCAAATAGCATTTCCACTCATTTTTCACTCGCGGGGATGGCTCTATGGAATGCTTGATCAGCAAGTCAATTTCTCGGCCATAGCCCTGGAGCCAATCGAGCACATTCGCTGGCACCGGAAGGGCAAACGTCGACGTTGCCGAATAGCCCAAGATGGGCAACACGCAATCGTCGGCAGACACAATCACAAAACCGCCCTGCATGCCAGCAAAGACATACAGTTGATTAACACCCACAGCATCCGTGATATTTGCCATCCCTTGCCACTCGCCAAACGCATTGGCCTGCCAAAAATTCTTGGCCACACGTTCTGCCGTGCTCATGTCAACCGGCTTTGCACATACATTGACGACACAAAATAATATTGCTGCAAATAAGATTTTTTTCATTTATCAGAACTTTCCAGATAATTATTTCAAAAAGAAAGCATCACAGAAAAAATACAAAGGATTCACAGAATCATTCCCCTCCATGAATCCTCTGTACCTATCGAAACCTATCGATTATTTCTTGATATACGACAGGAAGTCGAGGTCGATGCTCATGGCAATGAAAGGTTTGACAAGCCAAGATTTGGCCGTAACATCATCAATAGTTTCATTAATGAGGCGACTACCTTCCTGATATCCAGCCACAAGCACTGTATATTCGGCGATATTAATACCAGCAGTAAGATAGAAGAAATCGACAAAACGGAAGGATGGGCCAAGGTAGAAATTCTTAAACAGATTGCTGCCGCCAAAACCCACATAGATACCCAAATCGTAGGCAAACTCCTGGTCGAATTTGCGGATTTCGGGAGTCTTTATCTTGCCATCGGCAAGCTCTTTTGACTGCAAGTCTTTATTGAACGATTTGGTCAAATCCCACAACATAACCGAAGCACCGGTAACGAAATCAAATTCCATATTACCTGCATTCCGGTTGCGAAGGATTTTATCGTAAGTGCCAGTATGGGCACCATTTGCATCTAATATCGGCGACAAGCGGACCTCATAGTTTGGCGTGCGGTACAGTCTCATGGCAATACCCTGTATGGCGCGTACCTTTTTCTTCTTATTGGTAGCCTCGGCCACTTTTCCTTCGGCCTCCTTGGCTCGTTGGGCCAAATATTTATTGGCCTCCTCTTTGCGTACATTATCCAACTCGCAAGTACGTACCAAATCGCGGAGGGAATCAACCACATGACGATAATGGTCGCGGTCGGCCTCAATCTTGTTTTTATCGATACCGGAACTACTCAGGATGCTCTTATAGAACTGGTCCTTTTCTTCGGCCAAAGCCAGTTTTTCCTGCAGCACTTTGATGGCGCTGGAATCTACCACTCGAATATAGGTGGTATCTCGCAGCTGCCGGACCTGATAGATGGTATCGTGCACAACATCTTGGGCTCCTGCAGCAAAGGCAAAAGAAAAAGCCGCTAAAAAGATGAGAAACTTATACTTCATACTATAACGTCATTTATGCATTGCAGAAACGCTGCAACATTTGCTCAATAGTGAGGGTCTCCTGCTGGCCCGTAGCCATGTCTTTAACGGTAAGGGTTTGGGCAGCAATTTCGGCCTCACCCGTGAATACTACAAAAGGAATGTTGTTTTTGTTGGCATAATCCATCTGCTTCTTCATTTTTGCGGCATCGGGGTACACCAGGGTGCTGATGCCTGCTGCGCGGAGCTTGGCAGCAGAGCTAATGCAGTAAGGAAGGCTTTCGGCACCGAAATTGATAAACAGCACCTGGGCCGACTGGCCTAAGCAGGCAGGGAACATATTCAACTCGGTAAGAACATCGTAGATGCGGTCGGCACCAAACGAGATCCCCACACCGCTAACATCGGGCATGCCGAAAATGCCGGTAAGATTGTCGTAGCGACCACCGCCGCAGATGCTGCCGATGCTTACATTATGCGCCTTCACCTCAAATATGGCGCCTGTATAATAATTCAATCCGCGAGCCAAGGTAAGGTCCAACTCAACATGGCACTTTGGCTGAACTTGAGCAATATAGCCAAACAATTCCGACAATTCGGCCACACCTTTGGTACCCACCTCGTTGCCTTGGAACAGTGAGCTGAGCTGTTGTAGCTTATCGTCAGCCGAACCCGAGAGATTGAACACGGGATCAAGGGCAATGATTTGATCGTTGCTCAAACCACGCTCGCTCAATTCTTCGCGCACCTTATCCAAGCCAATCTTGTCCAACTTGTCGATAGCCACGGTAATGTCCACCAACTTGTCGGGAGCACCGATGAGGTCGGCTATGCCCGCCAGCACTTTACGGTTGTTTATCTTCAGCGTCACCTCAATGCCGAACTTATTGAAAACGGCATCCACCATTTGGACCAGTTCCAGCTCGTTGAGCAGCGACGTAGAGCCAATCATATCGGCATCGCACTGGTAGAACTCGCGGTAGCGGCCTTTCTGAGGACGGTCGGCACGCCACACAGGCTGGAGCTGATAGCGGCGGAATGGGAAAGAAATCTGGTCGCGGTGCTGCACCACGAATCGGGCGAAAGGAACAGTCAAATCATAGCGAAGGCCGCGTTCGCAAATGCGTGGAGCCACCTTGCGATAATCCTGGTTGAAATCAACACCATCCATAAAATCGCCCGAATTGAGAACCTTGAAGAGCAATTTGTCGCCCTCTTCGCCATATTTGCCCATCAGAGTTGATAGGTTTTCGAGTGATGGCGTTTCGATAGGTTCGAAAGCAAAAGCCTTGAAGACATTGCGGATAGTATCAAATATATAGTTGCGACGGGCCATTTCCATTGGCAGAAAGTCGCGTGTACCTTTAGGAATGCTGCACTTCATGATTGTGTCGATTAATTTTTAACTAACCTTTTGTAACGCGTATTTTTTATATTTATTGTATTTCGGGTTGCATATATTTGGGGATTCCGCTATCAGCATCCCGAAAAGCGGCATTCCCAAAAGTGACTTCAAGTAATTGAACGATTATTAAGTAAAACCATTGGCGGAATTGATTCTCGAATACTAGTGATGCGATAAATTTTGCTTAACTATATTTATTTATTTAATATTTAATC
>JAKSMO010000036.1 GCA_024400545.1 Bacteroidales bacterium
TTAATTGGCCTGCATTTCTTTGGCTTGCTGCAGCGAGATGCGCTCGCCGTTGTTGAAGGCCACGATAAAGGCGTCCTTGAAGCCCATTTCGCGTACTTTCTTTTGGTAGTTTACGGCATCGTTTACCTGTTTGAAGTTGCCGGTGGTGTAGCGATACACACCTTTCTGAGTATAATAACTGTAGTCGGTCAGTCCTTTCAGTTCGCGGGCACCGTCTTTCAGCAGTTTGTCGCTGCTGAGGAACTGCACGCGGTATTCCACGCCGTTGCCGTTAGCGCTGACGCTAACGATGGGTTGAGCAATATCTGCAGGGGTTGTCTCGGTGGCGGCAGGTGCGGGGGTGGTGGGTTTGGGCTCCTCCATGGGCAGGGGAGGCTCTACGCCGGTGTTGGCGGTAGAGGGCACCATGGTAGAGGGCATTTCGGGAACGGAAGGCTTGGTTTCCTCTTTTGCAGTCGAAGTGGCAGTTTCGGCGGTGGCAGTCTGGGCCTTCTCGTCAGTGGTGCGAGCGGGCACCTGTTTTGATGCGTCGGGTTTGGCCTTAGGTTTGGCATTATAGCCTTTCAGGTCGATTTTCAGATTGGGCATCTTGGTGCCTTCGGTCTGGCATTTATAGGTGGCAAAAGCTTTCAGCAGACTCACTACGATGGTGGCCTGGCCCTCGTCGCTTATCATGTACTGCTCTTCGTCGGGGTTGCTGATAAAGCCTACCTCAGTAAGCACGGCAGGCATGGCGGTTTTGTAGAGCACAAAAATCTCGGCCTGTTTCACACCGCGGTTGATGGTTTTGATGGCCGATTTGTACTGGTCCTGGATGTAGCCGGCAAAGTCGAGACTCTTGTCCAGATAGGCATTCTGATACATGGCAAACATCACATAGCTCTCGGGCGAGTTGGGGTCGAAGCCCTGGTAGTCGCTGTTGTCCTTGTAGTCTTTCTCCAGCAGAATATCGGCATTCTCTTTCTTTGCCACTTCCATGTTAGCTTTGCTCTGCGACAAACCCATCACGTAGGTCTCTACGCCGGTGGGGGTGCTGTTGGTCCAAGAATTGCAATGGATGGAGAGGAAGAGGTCGGCTTTGGCACGGTTGGCAATATGAGCGCGCTCGGCCAGAGTGATGTCCACATCGGTGGTGCGGGTGTAGATGATTCTCACGTCCGAAAAATTGTCCTCAATCAAACGGCCAAGTTTTAGCGCCATTTGCAGTGTGAGCTCTTTTTCTTTACTTTTTTTGCCGAGGGCACCGGGTTTAACACCGCCATGACCAGCATCAATTACCACGGTTTTGACTTGTCCGGCCGACTTTTTTTGTGAAAAAACAGTTCCGTTTATACAAAAAAGTACAATAAAAAGGACGAATAATCGTTTCATTTTCAGTTGTGTATTTTTTATTTTTCAAAAATGCGCAAAAAGTTGGTATCTTTGCAATTTCAAACTGCAAAGATACGAGTAAATTCGGAAAGTGAAAAGAAATATGTGGAAAATTTTGAACATCTGCTTGTTAGTCTCGTTATTGGGACTGACAAATTCCGCTTTTTGCCAAGTGGAAGCGGGTGCTATTCCACCTAAAAAATCTATTTCGCATACCGTTTTGGACTCAAATAAGGTGGATTCTTTGGCTGCGGTTATCGATTCTTTGCATAATTTTTCTGCTGCGCAAAAGGGTATGCCCGACTCGTTGCTGTCAAAGCCCGATTCGGCCGCAGGCCTTATGCCGCTTTCGTCCAATGCACTTACCACTATTGTGCATTATCAGGCTGCCGACTCTATTGCTTTTGACATCAACAAGCGTAAGGCGCAGCTGTTCTCGAAAGGTCAGATTAAATATGAGGGTATGGAACTTACGGCCGACGATGTGAGGGTGGATTTCGACAAGCAGATGCTCTATGCCCAGCCGGTGCTCGACTCTAATAATCAGCCCAAAGGCCGGCCTTTGTTTAAGGAGAGCGACGCAGAATATCGGGCCGACTCTATTTCGTTTAACTATGTTACGAAAAAAGGTATCATTACGGGTGTCATTACCAAGCAGGGCGACGGTTTTCTGCATGGCTCACGCGTGAAGAAGATGAACGATTCGGTGATGTATCTGAATGGTGGACAATATACTACCTGTAATCACGCCCACCCTCATTTTGCCATCAACTTTGGTCATTCTAAGATGATTTCGGGCGATAAGATATTCACGGGTCCGGCTTATGTGACTATCGAGGATGTGCCAACCCCATTGGTGTTGCCGTTTGCCTTCTTCCCCATGAAGCATGAGACTACCTCGGGTATTCTGATGCCTACGTATGGATGGATGAATGGTCGCGGATATTACCTTAGAGATGGTGGTTACTACTTTGCTATCAACGATTTGGTCGATTTGTCGCTGCGGGGTGAGATTTATACTAACCTTAGTTGGGCATTTGAGGCCAAAAGCAATTATTATGTGAGGTATAAGTACAAGGGCAATATCGATATCCGCTATGGCGTTACGAAAGAGGGCATTCCCGGCGATGACGCTACTTTCTCCAAGTTCAGCGATTTTAAGGTGGCTTGGAAACATGAGCAGGACCAGAAGGCTAACCCCCGTAGCCGTTTCTCGGCCAATGTCAACCTCCAGAGCCGCAACTATAATAAGAATACTACTAACCGTAACGATTATTTCAACTCGACTACCACATCGTCGATTTCCTACACGGCACGTCTGGGCAGCTCTTTCAATTTGGCGGCTTCGCTCAACGAGTCGTATAATGCCCAAACAGGTTTGATGGCCATCAAATTGCCCGCCGTATCTATCAGCTCCACCACCTTTTATCCTTTGCGCCGCAAAGAGATGTCGGGGTCGCCTAAGTGGTACGAAAACCTGTCGCTCTCTTATTCTTTTTCGGCCGAAAACAATATCTCGGCGCAGGATTCCGACCTGTTTAAGCTTTCCACCCTCAGCCGTATGCGATATGGTGTGCAGCACAGTGTTCCGCTCAGCCTCTCTATCAAGGTGCTGAAATATTTTAATTGGACCAACTCGCTGAGCTACAACGAGCGTTGGCATTGGACCACCATTTCTAAATCTTACGACTCCATAGCCAATCGCACTATCATCGACACTGTGCAGGGGTTCCGCTCCAACCGCGATTTTGCCTATACTTCGTCGCTCACCACCCGCATTTACGGTATGTTTAATTTCAAGTATGGTCCGGTCAAGGCTTTGCGCCATGTGATCAATCCGTCGGTGTCGTTTAGCTATCGTCCCGACTTTGGCAACTCCAAGCTGGGCTGGTGGCGCTCCTATACCGACAATACGGGGTATGTGCACCGCTATTCTATTTTCGAACAAAGTCTTTATAACGGTCCTGCCGATGGCCAGTCGGGCGCTGTGAATATCAATATTGGCAATAACTTGGAGATGAAAGTGGCCAATAAGCGCGACACGGTGACGGGGGTGAAAAAGGTAATGCTTATCGAGAGCCTTAACCTGGGCACTAGCTACGACCTGGCTCGCGACTCGCTTCGTTGGTCTGATCTCTCGGTCTCGGGTCGTACCACGCTGTTCAAGAATCTTATTCTCAACTATTCGGCTTCCTACACACCTTATGTGGTGGATAGTGCCGGACGCAAGCACCAGCAGTTTGTTTGGGAGTTGGACGACAAAATTCTGCATAAGAATAATGCTACTTGGAGCGCTCAGTTCGCGTATAGTATCAACAGCGAGACTTTTCAAAGCGGCAGCACCGATGGCAAGAAGGCCAAAAAATCGAGAGGCGAGCGCATTGTGGCCCCTGTCATGCAGTCGCCCTACAACTACAATCCGGCTCTGCTTATGGGCACCTATGCCGATTTCTCTATGCCTTGGAATGTGTCGCTCAACTACACTTTCAGTCATGTGAGCACCTATGTGGCAGCCCAGTATAACTTCAAGAGCGAGGTGATCCAGACCCTCAGCCTTTCGGGCAATGTTACCGTGACCCAGAATTGGCGAGTGGCTTTCTCTACTGGCTACGATTTTGTGAACAAAGGTATGTCATATACCTCTATCGATATCTACCGCGACCTTCATTGTTGGGAGATGCGTTTCAATTGGGTGCCTTTTGGCTACTACAAGAGTTGGAATTTCCAGATCAATATCAAGGCCTCCAGCCTTCAGGATGTCAAATACACCAAGCAGCATTCCTATCAAGACAACCGTGGCTATTATCTCTACTAATCAAATTATTGCGCTTATGTCCGACAAGCTATATTACACTATTGGCGAGGTTTCTGAAATGTTCAACATCAATCCTTCTGTTGTTCGTTTCTGGGAAAAGGAGTTTCCTCAGATCAATCCTCAGAAAGGTGCTCGTGGTGTCCGTCGCTATTCTGCCGATTCGGTAGAGGTTATCCGTCGCATATATCATCTTACTCGCGAGTGCGGTTTTACCCTCAATGGCGCAAAAGAGCAGCTGCGCACCGATGGCCGACTGGATGAAAAGATGCAACTTGTGCAAACACTCACCCAGGCCAAGCAGTTCTTGCTCGAACTCAAAGACCAGTTATAAGTCTTCCTTTATTTTATAATTTAGAAATCACCCTATCACCGCCTTCATCTCGGCATCGTTGCGGTAGGTCATTTGTCGGAAGGGGTTGGCGTTGTCTTTTTCGCGAGTTATCCGCACTTGGTCGGCCACATATTGGCGTATGGTGGCGTAGCGTTGAAGCAGTTGCTGCCAGCGGGATTCGTCGATTGTGGTCACCTCGTTTAGCATACAGAGCACTTGGTAGGCATGTTTGCGGCACCATTGCGGATATTGTTCCCACCACTGATCGTAGCGTTTGTGCAGACTTTCAAGATCAGCCATGTCCCCGCTCTCAATCTCGCGTATCAGTTGGTCGATTTCGCTTTGTGGCACCAATTGTCCGCCCAGGTTCACCCATTCGCGCTCGCGCTGGCCATGGGCAAAATCAGGGCAGGGCAGGGAGGTGTTGGCTCCCTCTTCTGTCAGTGCGCCCATGGCATAGTATATCAGCATTTCCTCGTAGGCCTTGTATCCTTTGGCCCATTTGGCAATAATGGTTTTGCGCTTGCCTTTTTCCAGTCCGTAGCCGAGCACCTCAATGGGCTCTTTGCCTTCGTTTTGGTAATAAGCCTGTTCCACCCAGTATTTCAGCAGCATACGGCCGTTGATGATCTCTTCTGCCGTGTCGGGGGCAAAGGGGGTGAAAACAATATGTTGGCGTTTGAAATGGCGTTTGTCGCGTTTGGCAAATTTGGTGATATTGCGATTCAGCGCAAACATGTTGTACATCCACCAGTAGGCCGGCATCACTTCCAGTCGGTTTTTGGCCTCGTTGTTGCTTACCAATGAGAATGGCAGGGTGATGCTCAGCTCGGCAGGGTAGTTGCCTTTGGCCAAAAGGGTGTAGGAGGCAAAAGCGGACGAGTGTTTGAGACTGGTGCAGAGTCCGGGCCAAAAACCACGGCCGGCCACCAACTCGTTGTCGGCTGTGCGGCCGTTGTGGTTAGACCCTATGGTGCAACCGGCTGCCACATTGCTTTGACCCATTACAGTTGCGGCAATGAGGAAAGAGTTGTTGTGGTGTTGTTCGTGGGCAGGGAAAATGATGTTGTTACCCACTTCGCATCGAGCTATGGTCGAGTTGTCGCCCACCACAGTGTCATTCAATCGGGCGCCGTATTCCAACTTCACGTTCTCGCCCAACACAAAGCGTGTGGCAGTGCAGCCGTAGCACAAATGGCAGCCAAAGCCCACCACACCGTCGGCCAGTGTCACGCAGTCTTCTATCTTTGAGGGGGCTTCTTTGGCCGACAAAATGGCCACATTGCGTATTGCTTGGCAGTTCTTCACCACTGTGTGGTCGCCCACTTGGCCCATAGAGCCTTCGGCGGTGCTGAGCCAATGGCGCGCCATGGCCTCCATTTGGTCAACCATATTGCTGTGGTCGCGATATTTGGCCCAGAGGTAGGCATCGGCAATGGTCATGCCGGGGTAGGGGAGGATTCGTCGGCCACCGCATTCGTTCATGGGTTCCAGCCATTGAGGTTCGCCTCCGGCCACCATTTCACCAATGTTGAAAAGCATGGTGTTGTTGCCAATGGAGTAGCCACTCAACATCCTCACGTTGTGGATAGCGCAGCAGTCGCCTATGGTGCAGTTGCTCAACATGCTGTTGTAGATGCCTTCGGGCAGATGCAGTGCGCCGTCGTGTAGCAGATTGCCGTTCATATTTCCAATAGCAACACTGCCGAAGAACATGTTGTTGCGAATAGTAGCCAGGTCAATGTTGTTGCCAATAGTAATTTGGTGCCAGTCATTAGCGAGGTTGCCTTGCATTTTCAGCTGTTCTATCTCTATGTCTGTCAGTTGTCTGAGTTTCATTGTCTCCATGGTTTGAGGTTTCCCTTAGGTGATCAAATTGGGTGGCGCAAGGCCACTGATTTCGCTTGCAAAATTACAAAGAAAATTTGAAATAGAAAGACTTGTAGGCCAATTATATTCTATAAAAGAAGAAAGTGCAGTATAACTAGCAGATTTCTAACCATTATTCCACCCGATACACATCTCCTTTCCCTAATCAACATTCTTCAGGTTGAAAGAAGGGAGTAGCGCGAGGCAAAGCAGTTTCAAAGATGCCGCCACAGGCAAATTGACCTCGATAGGGAATTAATATTGCCCCCTGATAAATGCGACCACCAAACATTCCTTATTGTTTGGTGGTCGCTCTTTTTCAGATCGGTGCTAGACAGAATCTAAGCATGAATATATGCTTAAATTAAAGAATTCATAAGCGCCAGTCGATGAGGGTGTAGCCGTTGTAGGTTGCCGTAATCTGACCATATTCTGATGGGCAATCAAGAGAAAGGATGTAGCGGTCGTGTTCACGGGTGACATGCAATGTGCCACTTTCGAGCCAGAATGTCGTATAAGTATGATCCTCTGGATGATACATCGCAACATGTACCATGGCTGCCTCTCCACGACAATAGCTGTCGTAGTTGCCAATAGGTATGTCGTGTTTCAATTCGTTTGTGGCTTCGATATTTATGGAACTGCCTTTTGTAATTGATAAGATGTCATATATGTGTCGGCTCATGTCATAATATGCTATACGATCAAGGTGTGTTACTTGGTCACCAATGCGCAGCGTGCCTTCGCCTAAAGGGTACTCTTGGTCATATACACCACCTTCCATTGCAAATGTGATGTAGGGAGTTTCGTAGCCAAAAGCATTGCCGTAGATGCGGTACTGGCTGTTTCCCAACTTCACGAAAGTTATCTCGCCATGAAACAAATCGTAGCTTTTCCGGTCACTAATACCTAATTTTTGGATGTAGCGGGCATAGCAAGAGTTGCTGTCATAGAAATGTTGACTATAGTTAAGTTTCTGTGTAGAAGAATCACCCTCGAATTCATGAAATTCGATTTCTAGCGCATTACCATTCTCACAACGGAGAAGTAGATGAAGCACACTGTCGCTTTGGATAATCGACCAATCTTCCATGATGGCAAAATCACCAGTGAATGTCTCATCGTCGGCAGTGATAGTTAACTGGCATTGCAGTTTCTGGAAGGTTACAATATTGTCTTCCGGCTCTTCGGGTTCTTTATGGCAGCTGGCCAACATCGTGGTAGCAATGGTTATCGCCAGCGTGGCAACGAATAATACGAACTTCGAATAATTCTTTTTCATAGCGAATAATGTAGTTGGTTCATTAATTTGATTGAGACTATCGGCCATGTAAAGCTTTTGATGTCAATGCATAGGTATCGCAATGTCAAGTTTTCAGTATTGCAAAGATACAAATATTTTCTCAATAATAAATAATTGAGTTGTTTTCATCATATATGTCAGCTGGTGTACCCCTGAGAAATGGTTGTTTTTCTGCACCCGTGTACTATTTTTGAAGTTTTTGCGTTATAATAGGAAAAATAATCATCTGATATGTCATTAAAAGAAAAGATACTTGACTTGCTGGACAAGACTGATCGCCAGGGCATCGACGAGGTGATGCAGTGGCTGAGCACCAGCGGTTTTTTTGAGGCACCCGCCTCCACTAATTTTCACGGCAACTATGAAGGCGGCCTGGCCGAGCACTCCTACAATGTTTACACTGCGGCTATGGGCCTGCGCACAATGGCGCTGAAACTGAATCCGTCGCTAGAAGAGCAATTGCCGGAAGATAGTGTGGTGTTGGCAACTTTGCTACACGATGTATGCAAAGCCGATGTGTATAAGAGCGTGGTGAAGAGCCGTAAGAACTCTTTCGGTACTTGGGAAAAATACGATGGCTACGAGGTTGACTATAGCAATTTCCCGCTTGGGCATGGCGAAAAGAGCGTGATTGTGCTGCTGCGGTTGGGCTTGGATATGACCGATGCTGAGATTGCCGCCATCCGTTGGCACATGACGGCGTGGGATCTTCCCTTCCAGAGTGCCGAAGCCAAGGGCAATATCAATATGGCCAAAGAGAAATATCCTTTGTGCGCGCTGGTTCAGTTGGCCGATGGTTTTGCCTCGGCATTGATGGAAGAAACGGTTCGCCAATAACGCGCGTACATTTATATATAATAAAGGGGCAACACCATCCTGTATATATAATAAAGGGGCAGCACCATCCAGGGCTGCTCCTTTATCATTCCACCCAGTCGTAGCCATTTGTTGTTTCATTTCCGCTATTTTCTCAATCTAGGGGTACTGATGAGCACTTGTATCACTTCCGATGAAGCTCCGTCGTACCTCCGATGAAGCTCCGTTCGCCGGAGCGAAGGTAAGATGATCGTGAGATTGAGCTAGAAAGATAAAAAACTAGGGTAATTACAATTGGTTGATAATTAAGTATATGTGGCATTATGAGCTTTGATGGAGAGATATAAGAATTGCGTAAGTTGTTGAATATTAGTGAGTAATTTTAATATACAAATAATCGAGTGATAGAAAAGTGTGAAAAAACGAATATTTTTCTATTTTTTGAGTCGATTTGCAATACATTTTGTCCATGATGATAAAAAAAGTGATAAAAAATTCATAGTGATATTCAATATGTTAAGCGTAAAGCGAAAGAAAAATAGAAAAAATATTTGGTTTGATGAAAAAAAAGTATTATCTTTGCAACCTCAAAACAAGAGAACGAGAGTTGTTTGACAAAGCTGTAAAAAGCCGATGTAACTCAGTTGGTAGAGTAGCTGATTTGTAATCAG
This sequence comes from Bacteroidales bacterium, assembly GCA_024400545.1. Lineage (GTDB taxonomy): Bacteria > Bacteroidota > Bacteroidia > Bacteroidales > P3 > Colimorpha. The sequence continues at coordinate 9,177 of JAKSMO010000036.1, forward strand.
CCTGTCGGGGGTTCGAGTCCCTTCATCGGCTCGAATTCCAACCAGCAAGAGGAATTCGGAAATAAAAATGGGGAAGTCGCATAGTGGCAATTGCAACAGACTGTAAATCTGTCCTCTTCGGAGTTCAGTGGTTCGAGTCCACTCTTCCCCACAAACCTACAGAGAAGCGGAAGTAGCTCATTTGGTAGAGCGATAGCCTTCCAAGCTATAGGTGGCGGGTTCGAGCCCCGTCTTCCGCTCAACAAGAAGCGGGGGGCAAAAAAAGAACAAGCCATTGCTTCGATGTAAAAAGCTGTAGTAGCTCAGCTGGTAGAGCGCATCCTTGGTAAGGATGAGGTCGCCGGTTCAAGTCCGGCCTATAGCTCTCTCTCTGAAGAGAGTAACGACGAGGACGAATCTGATTCGCCCTCGTTGAATGTGAATGAATAATATTGTTAACATTAATACGTATTAAAAATGGCAAAAGAAAAATTTGATCGTTCTAAACCCCATGTGAACATCGGTACCATTGGTCACGTTGACCACGGTAAAACCACTCTGACCGCTGCCATCACCAAGGTTCTGGCTGAAAAAGGTCTCTCCGAAGTAAAATCTTTCGACTCCATCGACTCCGCTCCTGAAGAGAAAGAGCGCGGTATCACCATTAACACTGCTCACGTTGAGTATCAGACCGAAAGTCGTCACTATGCTCACGTTGACTGCCCTGGTCACGCTGACTATGTGAAGAACATGGTTACCGGTGCTGCTCAGATGGATGGTGCTATCCTCGTTGTGGCTGCTACCGATGGTCCTATGCCCCAGACTCGTGAGCACATCCTGCTCGCTCGTCAGGTTGGTGTTCCCCAGCTCGTTGTTTTCATGAACAAGTGCGACCTCGTTGACGATCCCGAACTTCTCGACCTCGTTGAGATGGAAATCCGTGAGCTCCTCAGCTCCTACGATTTCGACGGTGACAACATCCCCGTTATCCGTGGCTCCGCTCTCGCTGGTTTGAACGGTGAAGCTAGTGGTGTTAAGAACGTTGAGGATTTGATGGATGCAGTTGATAACTGGATTCCTCTGCCCGAGCGTGCCGTTGATAAGCCCTTCCTGATGCCTGTTGAGGACGTCTTCTCCATCACTGGTCGTGGTACCGTTGCTACCGGCCGTATTGAGACTGGCGTTATCCACACTGGTGATGCAGTTGATATCATTGGTATGGGTGCTGAGAAACTGAAGAGCACTGTTACCGGTGTTGAGATGTTCCGCAAGATCCTTGATCAGGGTGAAGCTGGTGATAACGTAGGTCTGCTTCTCCGCGGTATCGATAAGAACGAGATCCGTCGTGGTATGGTTATCTCCGCTCCTAACTCGATCCATCCTCACCACGATTTCGAGGCTGCAGTTTACATCCTGAAGAAAGAAGAAGGTGGTCGTCACACTCCTTTCCACAACAAATATCGTCCCCAGTTCTACTTCCGTACTACTGACGTGACCGGTGAGATCTCTCTCCCCGAAGGCCGCGAGATGGTTATGCCTGGTGATAACTTGACTATCAATGTTCACCTCATCGCCGATATCGCTCTGAACGAGAACCTCCGTTTCGCTATCCGTGAAGGTGGCCGCACCGTTGGCTCTGGTCAGGTAACCAAGATCATTGAATAATTCATGATACCCAAAGGCGCGACAGGCGTCGCGCCTTTATCAAGGGGCATAGTTAAATGGTATAATGACGGTCTCCAAAACCGCTGTTGGGAGTTCGATTCTCTCTGCCCCTGCTAAAAAATTATTGATATCAAATGTCTAAGTTCGTCACATACGTTAAAGAGAGCTACGTCGAATTAAAAGATAAAGTGTCGTGGCCTACTTTTAAGGAGTTGCAGAGCAGCGCAGTGGTTGTTGCTATTGCTTCTCTTATTTTAGCCCTTGTCGTGTTCTGCATGGATGTTTTCTTCGGTGTTCAGAACATGGGTTTTTGGAAGGGTATTCTCGGATTCTTTTACGCTATAATCGGATAACATAGACGTTCAGCAGGTCTTGCTTCCCAATTTCTATTGAGACTTGGCATCGTCTTGTTCGTCGTTATAGGTCATTCCCAGTTAGTTTTAACAGGCGAATGAGTATAAATCTCACTATTCTTAAATTACAACATGGAGCAGTCTAAAAAGTGGTATGTTATCAGAGCTGTGAGCGGTAAGGAGAAGAAGGCTAAGGAGTACATTGAAGGTGAAATGGCCAAACGTGGCTGGACCGAACTTGTACCCCAGGTTCTTATTCCTACCGAGAAGGTTTTTGTTATGCGTAATGCGAAGAAAGTCGTCAAAGAACGTAATTTCTTCCCTGGTTATGTATTGATTGAAGCCGATCTCCGCGAAGAGATTATACCTGTTATCCAGAATCTTCCCAATGTGCTTGATTTCCTTCGCGAGCCCGGTGGTGGTAAACCTATCCCCATGCGTCCTCACGAGGCTAATCGTATCCTTGGTAAAATGGATGACCAGCTTGAGGCTTTAGATGGTTCTGAAGATGCTTATATTGTTGGTGAAACAGTTACGGTTATCGATGGAGCTTTCTCGAGTTTCTCCGGTGTTGTTGAAGAGGTTGACAACGAGAAGAAGAAATTGAAGGTTACTGTCAAGATCTTCGGTCGTAAGACTCCTCTTGAGCTCAACTATAATCAAGTTGAGAAGAGTTGAGCTAGAATAGTTAACTAATTAATCAACCTATTTAAAAATTTAAATCAATGGCAAAAGAAATTGCAGGATTGATTAAGTTACAAATCAAAGGTGGTGCTGCTAACCCCGCTCCTCCCGTAGGTCCCGCTCTGGGTGCCAAGGGTGTGAACATCATGGAGTTCTGCAAGCAGTTCAATGCCCGTACTCAGGATAAGGCTGGTAAGATTGTACCTGTCATTATCAATGTGTACACCGACAAGTCCTTTGACTTTGTAGTAAAAAATCCTCCTGTTGCCGTTCAGTTGAAAGAGATGTCCAAGGCTGCTAAGGGTTCTGCTGAGCCCAACCGCATCAAGGTCGCCTCTGTCACTTGGGAACAGGTTCGTCAGATTGCAGAAGCCAAAATGCCTGACCTCAACTGCTTCACTATCGAATCGGCTATGAGCATGGTTGCTGGTACTGCACGCAGCATGGGTATCACCGTAAAGGGTGAGAATCCTCTTGCAAAGTAAATTTAAAAACATTAACAGTGGTAGCATCGCCACCGAGCGATGCGGTGACCACAAATTCAAAGAATCATGGCAAAATTAACTAAAAAACAAAAAGAAGCTTTCGCCAAATTCGACAAGAACAATGTCTACTCTCTTGAGGAGGCTGTTGAGGTTGTAAAGAACATCACTTACACTAAGTTTGATGCTTCTGTTGACATCGACGTTCGTTTGGGTGTTGACCCTCGTAAGGCCAATCAGATGGTTCGTGGTAGCGTTACCCTGCCTCACGGTACTGGTAAGACTGTCCGCGTTCTCGTGCTCTGCACCCCCGATAAAGAAGAAGAGGCTAAGGCTGCCGGCGCTGACTACTACGGTCTCGACGAGTACGTCGCTAAGATCAAAGGTGGTTGGACCGACGTTGATGTTATCATTACCATGCCCAGCTGTATGCCCAAGATTGGTGCTCTCGGCCGTATCCTTGGTCCTCGTGGCCTGATGCCGAACCCCAAGACTGGCACTGTTACAATGGAAGTTGGTAAGGCTGTTCAGGAGGCTAAAGCCGGTAAGATCGACTTTAAAGTTGACAAGTTTGGTATTATCCACACTGCTGTTGCTAAGTGCTCCTTCGACAACCAGAAAATCGTTGACAACGCTCGCGAGGTTCTCCAGGCTATCGTTAAGCTGAAACCCGCTGCAGCTAAAGGTACTTATGTTAAGAGCATCTGCATCAGCAGTACTATGAGTGCCGGTGTCAAGGTTGATACTAAAGCCGCATCCCTGTAACCTTTAATTATTGAAAGATCATTATGAGAAAAGAATTAAAAGACCAGCTCATCGACCAGTTGTGCGAAGAGATTAAGGCCTACCCCCTCATCTACATTGCTGATATGGGTGGTCTGAACTCTGTGCAGACTAGCAAACTTCGCCGTGCTGCTTTCCGCAAAGAGGTCAAGTTGGAAGTCGTTAAGAACGCTCTTTTGATTAAGGCTATGGAGCGCACCGGAATGGATTATTCCGAGCTCTTCCCCGTAATCAAGGGTGAGACCTGCATAATGCTTTCGAACACCAACAACGCTCCCGCTAAGCTCATCAAAGAGTTCCGCGCAAGCGAAAAAGGTGCTAAGAAACCCGTCCTTAAGGGTGCCTATGTTGAGGAATGCTTCTACATTGGTGAACAGAATCTTGATGCACTTGTTAATATCAAGTCCAAGAACGAACTTATCGCCGACGTTGTCGCTCTTCTCCAGTCCCCCATCAAGAACGTTATTTCTCAGCTCCAGTCTGGTGCAAACACTATCACTGGTGTCTTGAAAACTATGGAGGAGAAAGCCGAATAAAGCTTTCCGGGTTGGACCCCGCTAAAAGTCCAAAACAACAAACAACAATTTTTTATTAGTAAAACACATTAAAACAATAAAGTCATGGCAGACATCAAAGCTATTGCTGAAGAATTAGTTAACTTAACCGTTAAAGAAGTAAAAGAACTCGCTGACGTTCTGAAAGAAGAATATGGTATCGAACCCGCAGCTGCTGCTGTTGCAGTTGCTGCTGCTCCCGCTGCTGGCGCCGCTGCTGCTGAGGAAAAGACCTCCTTCGACGTTATCCTGAAGGCTGTTCCCGATGCAACCAAGAAGCTCGCTGTTGTAAAGGCTGTTAAGGACCTCGCTAGCCTTGGTCTGAAAGAGTCCAAAGAACTCGTTGACGGTGCTCCCAAGACCGTTAAGGAAGGCTGCAGCAAGGATGAGGCTGAGTCTCTGAAGAAAGCTCTCGAAGAGGCTGGTGCTGAAATCGAGCTCAAATAGTTCGTATCAACCGATCTAATTGAGGAATAGGGCCTCCGGTAATTCCGGAGTGCCTATTCCTCTTTGCTATGCAAATTAGTTTTTTATAAACGATTGTATATTTATTATTCTTCTCCCCTCTCTTTTACGAGTTGTAGTTATTGTAATTCTGAATTCGCGATAATAGTTCATAATTAAAATTAAGTCCCTTGGCTAACAATCAACCTATCGAAGTAGTAAATTTCGCATCTGTACGCAAGTATGAGTATCCCGACTTTTTGGATATTCAGCTTAAGTCGTTCCAAGATTTTTTCCAGATTGAGACTAATCCCGATAACCGTCTTGAAGAAGGTCTTTTCAAGGTTTTCAAGGAGAATTTCCCCATCTCAGATGCTCGTAACAATTTCACGTTAGAGTTTCTTGATTATTTTATTGATCCTCCGCGTTATTCTATCGAGGAATGTATCGAACGCGGTCTTACCTACAGTGTTCCGCTGAAGGCTAAACTGAAACTTTCGTGCAGTGACCCAGAAAATGAAGAATTCAAGGCTGTTGAGCAGTCTGTTTATCTGGGCATGATTCCTTATATGACCCCCAAGGGCACTTTCGTTATCAATGGTGCTGAACGTGTGGTTGTCTCTCAGCTGCACCGTTCTCCTGGTGTTTTCTTCGGCACCCAGTTCCATTCTAATGGTACTCAGCTTTATTCGGCTCGTATCATCCCCTTCAAGGGCTCTTGGATGGAATTCACTACCGATATCAATAATGTGATGTATGCTTACATCGACCGTAAGAAGAAGCTCCCTATCACCACGTTGTTGAGAGCTATCGGTTTTGAGTCGGATAAAGAGATTTTGGACATCTTCCATCTCGCTGAGGAGGTGAAGGTATCGAAATCTAATATGAAAAAAATTGTCGGCAAGCAGTTGGCAGCTCGCGTTGTTGATTCGTGGACTGAGGACTTTGTTGATGAGGATACCGGTGAAGTTGTTTCGATGGAACGTACCGAGACCGTTATCGAGCGCGACAAGGAGCTTACCGAAGAGGATTTCGAAAGAATTCTCGAGCTTGATGTCAAATCTGTACTTGTCAAGGTTGACAATGTTGATGGCATCGACTATACCGTTATTTATAATACACTGAAGAAGGATACCTGCAACAACTCTAAAGAAGCTGTTGAGTACATCTATCGTCAGTTGCGCAATGCCGAACCTCCAGACGAGGAAACCGCTCGCGGCATTATTGAGAAGTTGTTCTTCTCCGAAAAACGTTACGACTTAGGCGAGGTTGGTCGTTATCGTATTAACACTAAATTGAATCTTAACATCGCTGATACCACTCGCGTTCTTACGCAGACTGATATCACCGAGATTATCAAATATCTTATCCAGTTGATTAACCAGAAGGCTGATGTTGATGATATCGATCACCTGTCGAATCGTCGCGTTCGTACTTCTGGCGAGCAGCTTTATAACCAGTTCGGTGTTGGTTTGGCTCGTATGGCTCGTACTATTCGTGAACGTATGAATGTTCGCGACAATGAGTCGTTCTCTCCCACCGATTTGATTAATGCTAAGACCCTTTCGTCTGTAATCAACTCTTTCTTTGGCACTAACCAGCTGTCTCAGTTCATGGACCAGACCAATCCTTTGGCAGAGGTGACTCACAAGCGTCGTATTTCTGCATTGGGTCCTGGTGGTCTGTCTCGTGAGCGTGCAGGCTTCGAGGTGCGTGATGTGCACTACACCCACTATGGTCGTTTGTGTACTATTGAGACCCCTGAAGGTCCTAACATTGGTCTTATTTCCTCTTTGTGTGTGTATGCAAAGATCAACAACCTCGGTTTCATCGAAACTCCTTATCGCCGTGTTGTTGATGGCCGTGTTGTTTTAGACGAGAATCCGACTTATTATTCTGCTGAACTTGAGGAGAATAAAACTGTGGCGCAGGCCACCACTCCTTTTGACGAGAATGGTCAGATTACTATCCAGAAGGTAAAGGCCCGTCGTCAGGCCGACTTCCCCATCGTTTCTCCCGAGGAAGTTGATCTCATCGACATGGGCTCCAACCAGATTGCTTCGATCGCTGCATCCTTGATTCCCTTCTTGGAGCACGATGATGCTAACCGTGCGCTGATGGGTTCCAACATGATGCGTCAGGCTGTTCCTCTGCTGAATCCTGAGATTCCTATCGTAGGTACAGGTATTGAGCAGTCGGTGGCAGAAGACAGCCGCGTGTTGCTGAATGCTCAGGGCGATGGTGTTGTTGAGTATGTTGACTCCACTAAGGTGGTTATCCGTCACAACCGCACCGAGCAGGAGCGTCTTGTTTCTTTCGACGACGATATCCGCGAATATAAGCTTACCCGCTATCAGCGTACCAACCACTCTACCGCTATCAACCTCCGTCCTATCGTGAAGAAGGGCGACAAGGTGAAGAAGGGTCAGGTGCTTTGTGAAGGTTATGCTACCCAAGGTGGTGAGTTGGCTCTCGGCCGCAATATGATGGTTGCTTTCATGCCTTGGAAGGGTTACAACTTCGAGGATGCTGTTGTTATCTCCGAGCGCGTGGTGCGTGAAGATATCTATACTTCTGTACACGTTGAAGAATATACGCTCGAGGTGCGTGAGACCAAGCGTGGTAACGAGGAGCTTACCCGTGATATTCCCAATGTCAGCAACGAGGCCACCAAGGACCTTGACGAGAACGGTATCATCCGCATCGGTGCTGAGGTGAAGGAAGGTGATATTCTGATTGGTAAAATCACGCCTAAGGGTGAGTCGGATCCCACTCCCGAAGAAAAGCTGCTTCGCGCTATCTTTGGCGACAAGGCTGGCGATGTGAAGGATGCTTCGTTGAAGGTACCTCCCTCGATTCGTGGCGTTGTAATCGACAAGAAACTCTTTACCCGTATTATTCGCGACCGCAAACAGCGTGCTCGTGAGAAAGAGATTCTCGCTAAGCCCGAAGAGGAGTTCCGTAATGAACTTGAAGAGCTCAAAGAGAAACTGGTTGACCGTCTGCTCATTATTTTGGCAGGCAAGACCAGCAATGGTGTTTACACCAACCATAAGGAAGAACTTATTGCCAAGAAGGTTAAGTTCTCCGCTAAGAGCCTTAAGAATATTGACTATACTGAAGTTAGTCCCAATAAATGGACTTCCGATAAGGATACCAACAACCTTATCAAGGAACTCTTGAACAATTATAACATCAAGTATCGCGAGATTAATGGTCGCTTTACCCGCAATAAGTTCTCCCTCACTGTAGGTGATGATCTTCCCAGTGGTATTGTTCAGATGGCCAAGGTCTATATCGCTATGAAGCGCAAACTTCGTATCGGTGATAAGATGGCAGGTCGTCACGGTAACAAGGGTATTGTTTCCAAAATTGTCCGCGCTGAGGATATGCCCTTCTTGGCAGACGGTACTCCCGTTGATATCGTGCTGAATCCTTTGGGTGTGCCTTCTCGTATGAACTTGGGTCAGATTTACGAGACCGTGCTCGGTTGGGCAGGTAAAGTGCTCAACAAGCGTTTTAAGACTCCTATCTTTGATGGAGCAACCCTCGACCAGATTAATAGTTATATGCGTGAGGCCGGTTTGCCCGAAAATGGCCGTACCTACCTCTACGATGGTGAGACTGGCGAGCGTTTCGACCAGCCCGCTACCGTTGGTTACATCTATTATCTGAAACTCCACCACATGGTTGATGATAAGATGCATGCCCGTAGTATCGGACCGTATTCTCTCATCACTCAGCAGCCCCTTGGCGGTAAGGCCAACTTTGGTGGTCAGCGTTTTGGTGAGATGGAGGTATGGGCTCTTGAGGCTTATGGCGCTTCTCACGTGCTGCAGGAGGTTCTCACTGTCAAGTCGGACGATGTTATGGGCCGTGCCAAGGCTTACGAGTCTATCGTCAAGGGCGACAACATGCCCACTCCTGGCATCCCTGAGTCGTTCAACGTGTTGGTGCACGAGCTCCGTGGCTTAGGCTTAGAGGTAACGTTTGATTAATTCAGAGTTAAGTTTTAGATTTTTTAATTCTCAATTCTTAATTCTTAATTCGATATAATAAGATGGCTTTTAAACAAGAATCACAGATAAGGAATGATTTCAATTCGATAACCGTCAGTCTGGCATCTCCCGAGTCGATCAAAAAGCGCTCGTATGGTGAGGTGACCAAGCCTGAGACTATCAACTACCGCACCTATAAGCCCGAGCGCGACGGTCTCTTCTGCGAGAGAATTTTCGGACCTACCCGCGACTGGGAGTGCCATTGCGGTAAATACAAGCGCATCCGCTATAAAGGTATCACCTGCGACCGTTGCGGCGTAGAGGTTACCGAGAAGAAGGTTCGTCGTGAACGTATGGGTCATATCGAGCTCATTGTTCCCGTAGCTCATATTTGGTTCTTCCGTTCTTTGCCCAATAAGATTGGCACTTTGCTCAACGTTCCTAGCAAGAAACTCGAGCAGGTGATTTATTACGAGAAGTACATTGTCATGCAGCCTGGCCGTGCAATGCTTGACGAGAAACCTGTCCAGAAGTTAGATCTTCTCTCTGAGGAGGAATACTACAAGGTGCTCGAAACTCTGCCCGAAGGTAATGACAAGCTGGAAGATACCGATCCTGACAAGTTCATCGTTGGTATGGGTTCTGAGGCTCTGTACAAATTATTGTGCGACCTTGATCTCGATAAGATTAGCTATGAACTGCGCGACAGAGCTTCCAAAGAGAGCTCCAACCAGCGCAAACAGGAGGCTTTGAAACGTTTGAATGTTGTTGAGTCTTTCCGTGAGAGCCGCAAGAAAATGCAGGCTCGTGGCATGGACAATCGTCCCGAATGGATGATCCTCACCATTCTTCCCGTTATTCCTCCCGAGTTGCGTCCGCTCGTACCCCTGGATGGTGGCCGTTTTGCAACCTCCGATATCAACGAGCTTTATCGTCGTGTGATTATCCGCAACAACCGTCTGAAGAGACTCTTCGAGATTAAAGCTCCTGAAGTAATTATGCGCAACGAGAAGCGTATGCTTCAGGAAGCTGTTGACTCTTTGCTTGATAATAGCCGCAAGGTTTCCAGCGTTAAGTCCGACAGCAACCGCTCTCTCAAGTCTCTGTCCGACTCTTTGAAGGGTAAGCAAGGTCGTTTCCGTCAGAACCTCCTTGGTAAGCGTGTTGACTACTCCGGTCGTTCCGTTATCGTTGTGGGTCCTGAGTTGAAGATGCACGAGTGCGGTCTTCCTAAGGATATGGCTAGCGAGCTGTTCAAACCATTTATCATCCGCAAACTCCTCGAGCGCGGCTTGGTTAAGACCGTTAAGTCGGCCAAGCGCGTCGTTGACCGTAAGGATCCCGTGGTATGGGAAATCCTTGAAAATATCTTGAAGGGCCATCCCATCATGCTCAACCGTGCTCCTACCCTGCACCGTTTGGGTATTCAGGCCTTCCAGCCCAAGCTTGTTGAGGGTAAGGCTATCCGTCTGCATCCCCTTGTTTGTACTGGTTTCAATGCCGACTTCGATGGTGACCAGATGGCAGTTCACGTGCCCATGGGCAATGCTGCTATCTTAGAGGCTCAGCTCCTGATGCTTTCCACCCACAACATCCTCAATCCTGCAAATGGTGCTCCTATCGCTGTGCCTTCTCAGGATATGGTCTTGGGTCTGTATTACATGACCAAGCCTCGTCGCACTACTGATACCGAGGTTGTTAAGGGTGAAGGCTATCGCTTCTATTCCGCTGAGGAAGTTGTAATTGCTTACAACGAGAAGCGCGTTTCGCTGAATGCGTGCATTAGCGTCAAAGTTGATGCCAATGGTCGCGATGAGTTTGATTTTATCAAGTCCGATAAGACCTTTAAAGAGGTTATCAAAGATAAAGACGGCAATCTGCTGACTGATATCGACTGCACCACTCCTGCCGAAGTGGAGGCTCGCAGCTGGACCGAATATGAAATTAAGCGTGACAACGAGGGTAATCCTATTCTCGACGAAAAGGGTCACTTTATCAAAACTGATCGTATTCGCACCACTGTGGGTCGCGTCCTCTTCAACGAGGTCGTTCCCAACGAATATGGCTTTATCAACCAGGTGCTCGGCAAAAAGTCGTTGCGCGAAATCATTGGTGACCTGTTCACCACCTGCGGCAACGCTGTTACCGCTACTTTCCTGGACGACATCAAGAGCATGGGTTACCGTCAGGCATTCCGTGGTGGTCTGTCCTTCAACTTGGGCGATGTTATCATTCCTCCCCAGAAAGAAGAACTTATTGCCAAGGCAACCGAGGAGGTTGAAGAGGTGCTTGCTCAATATGCAATGGGTCTTATCACCAACAATGAGCGTTACAACCACGTCATCGATATTTGGACCAATACCAACAACAAACTTACCGAGACCTTGATGAAACAGCTCAAGGCCGACAACCAGGGCTTCAATCCTATCTATATGATGTTCGACTCTGGTGCCCGTGGTAGTAAGGAGCAGATTCGTCAGCTCTCTGGTATGCGTGGTCTGATGGCAAAACCTCAGAAGGCTGGTGCTACTGGTAACGAGATTATTGAGAATCCTATTATTTCTAACTTCAAGGAAGGTCTGTCTGTGTTGGAGTACTTCATCTCCACTCACGGTGCCCGTAAGGGTTTGGCAGATACCGCACTGAAGACTGCCGACGCTGGTTACCTTACCCGTCGTCTCGTCGATGTCGCTCACGATGTTATCATCAACACCGAGGACTGCGGTACGCTGCGTGGTCTGCCCACCACTGCTTTGAAGAAAGGTGAGGATGTTGTTGTGTCCCTCTACGACAAGATTTTGGGTCGTACTTCGGTTCACGATATTTATCATCCTCAAACTGGCGAGCTCATTGCCCGTGCTGGCGAAGAACTCACCGAGGATATTTGTAAGATTATTGAAGATTCTCCTATTGAGGAGGTCGAAATCCGTTCCGTTCTCACTTGCGAGGCCAAACATGGTGTGTGTGCTAAGTGCTATGGCCGCAACCTTGCCACCGGCAAGATGGTCCAGAAGGGTGAGTCGGTTGGTGTCATTGCTGCTCAAGCTATCGGTGAGCCTGGTACACAGCTTACTCTGCGTACCTTCCACGTCGGTGGTGTTGCGGGTTCCAACGTTGGTACCAACAACAGCGTTCAGGCCAAGTACGAAGGTCGTCTCGAAATCGACGAGCTCCGCGCTATCCCCTACACCGAGAGCGACGGCACTTCTTACCATGTTGTCATGGGTCGTTCTGCCGAATTGCGCATCGTGGATGAGAGAACAGAGGTCACTCTCTTCTCGTCGCTGCTGCCTTATGGTGCCAAGCTCTATAAGATGCCTGGTGAACACCTGGCCAAGAACGATTTCATCGCTGAATGGGATCCTTACAACGCAGTTATTATCTCCGATGTGTCTGGTTATGTCAACTTCGAGAACTTCATCGAGAATGTAACCTATCGTGTTGAGAGCGACTCTCAGACAGGTCTGCAGGACAAGGTCGTTATCGAATCTCGTCAGCGCGCCAAGAACCCCAGCCTCAATATTCTTGATGCTGAAGGCGGCTTGCTGAAAAGTTACGACTTGCCCGTGGGTGCCCATATCGGTGTCGAGCAGGGTCAGGAACTCAAGGCTGGTGACATCATGGTTAAGATTCCTCGTAGCTTCGGTAAGGCTGGCGATATCACCGGTGGTCTTCCCCGTGTTACCGAGCTCTTCGAGGCCCGTAACCCCTCCGATCCCGCAATCGTGGCCGAGATTGATGGCTCCGTTTCTATCGACAAGAAACTCAAGCGCAACAATCGTCAGATTACCATTACTAGCAAGACTGGCGATATCCGTACCTATCTCATCCCCACTTCCAAGCAAATCCTTGCTCAGGACCAAGACTTCGTCAAGGCTGGTACATCACTTTCCGATGGTGCCATTACCCCTGCCGACATCTTGGCCATCAAGGGTCCCATGAAGGTTCAGGAATATATTGTCAACGAGGTTCAGGAGGTTTATCGTCTCCAGGGCGTTAAGATTAACGATAAGCACTTTGAGGTCATCGTTCGTCAGATGATGCGCAAAGTTCAGATTGTTCATCCTGGCGATACCCGTTATCTTGAAGGCGAACTTGTCAACAAACTCGATTTCAACCAGACCAATGACGAGATCTTTGGCATGAAGGTTGTTGAGGACAAGGGCGATAGCGAGAATCTTGAAAACGGTCAGATTATCACCGCTCGTCAGCTCCGCGATGAGAACTCCATCCTCCGTCGTCAGGACAAGACTTTGGTTACTGCTCGTGATGCTCAGCCCGCAACCTCTCGCCAGATTCTCCAAGGTATTACCCGCGCTTCTTTGCAGACCAAGAGCTTTATCTCTGCAGCTTCCTTCCAGGAAACCACCAAGGTGCTCACCGAGGCTGCAATCAACGCTAAGCAGGACTACCTCGAGGGTATGAAGGAAAACGTCATTGTTGGCCACCTTATCCCCGCTGGTACCGGTTTGCGCGAGTACGAGAATATCATCGTTGGTAATAAGGCAGAAATCGAAAACGCTAACAAATAAGCTCATACAATTATGGCAAACAATATGAATAAACCCCAGGATTTGAAGCTTAACATTGCTCCCGATGTGGCTCAGGGCACTTATAGCAACCTTGCTATCATTTCCCACAGTCCATCCGAGATGATTCTCGACTTTGCTCAAATGCTTCCTGGCACTCCTGAGGCAAATATCCGTACTCGAGTGATCATGAATCCTATTCATGCCAAACGTTTGCTCAATGCTCTGGCCGACAACATCCAGAAGTATGAGAACAACTTTGGTATGATTAAAGAGCCGTCTGTACAAATGAACAGCGATACCGTGCCTTACGATATTCTGGGCAAAGCCTGATGGCAGATGAATTCAGAAAGAGAGGCCGCAGCATCGCTGTGGCCTCTCTTTTTGTAGTCAGCTCAACACTATCTCAGTACAATCATCTCGCCTTTTTCTGATAGTTTGATAATCCTACTGCTGCCCATGGTAGCGTGCAAGAACGACGGGTCGTTGGGCAAGGCAAGGTCTACCCGTTTTTTTATCTCATCTTCAATGTCCTCATATTGGGCCGGAGACGGCCTTCCTGATAGGTTGGCCGAAGTGCTGACTATAGGATGCCCTAGTGCGGATAGTAAAGTTTGGCAGAATTCAAATTTGGGTATTCTCACGCCAACAGTACCATCTTGAGCAGGCAGATTGTCGGCCAGGCCAATTTGCAACATTTCGTGTGGGAGTATTACCGTAGTTGGTCGGTCACTGTTCAACAATAAGTCACGTACCATTTGGGGTAGGGTAGGGGATAGCATCGTCACATTTGCTAATACCAGCATCGACTTGTTGTGGTCTCTCTCCTTGATTTTATAAATCTTCTCCACAGCCTCCATACAAGTAGCATCACAGCCAATACCCCATATAGTATCAGTTGGATAAAGCAGAGTTTTTCCACCCCTCAAAACATGCAACGAGCTATCAATTAGACTCCTTTCCATATCAGATAATAGTTAAAAATATTTGCAAAGATACAATAAATTCAGAAAATTTCGTATCTTTGCAGAACATAATATCGTTGCTTATTTGTAAATAATAAATATAATATATTAATAACTAAAAAATTACACACTTATGAAAGGACATCCAAAAGGTCTTATCGCTGCGGCTTTGAGTAATATGGGTGAGCGCTTTGGCTACTATATTATGAACGCAGTCCTCGTTCTGTTCCTTTGCTCCAAGTTCGGTCTTGCCGAGGAGAAGGCAACAGCAATTTACTCCGTGTTCTACATGGGCATTTACATTCTGAGCCTCGTTGGTGGTATCATCGCCGACCGCACTCAGAACTACAAGGGCACCATCCAGACTGGTCTCCTCGTGATGGCTTCGGGTTATGTAATCCTCTCCATCCCCATCATGGCCACCGCTGGCAATGCAGCATGGCTTCTGCCTCTTACTTGCGTAGCTCTTTTCCTCATTGCTTTCGGTAATGGTCTCTTCAAGGGCAACTTGCAGGCTATCGTTGGTCAGATGTATGATAACTTTGAGGCTGAGGCTGCAAAGCAGGGCCCTGATGCACTCCGTATCGCTAAAGGCAAACGCGACAGCGGTTTCCAGATTTTCTACATGTTCATCAACGTAGGTGGTCTTATCGCTCCTTTCGTAGCTCCTCTGCTCCGCAGCTGGTGGCTTGGCCAGAATGGTTTTGGCTACAATGCCGAGCTTCCCGCACTTTGCCATCAGTTCATTGCTCAGGGTGCCGCTATGAGCACCGACCTCGTCACCAAGATGACTGAGCTCTTTGCTACTATGCATGTTGATTTCGTGGCTACTGATGCAGCTGCTGCTGATCTCTGCCAGAACTACCTCAACACCTTCAACACAGGCGTTCACTACTCCTTCATCGCTTCTGTTGCTGCTATGTGCATCTCCCTCGTTATCTTCCTCTGCACCAAGAAAGGCTTCCCCACTCCCGCCAAGAAGGCTGCCGCTGAGGTTGTTGATTACACTCCCGAAGAGAAGCTGGCTATGGCTAAGGAACTCAAACAGCGCCTCTATGCAATGTTCGCAGTTCTCGTAATTGCTGTCTTCTTCTGGTTCTCCTTCCATCAGAATGGTACCTCCATGTCTCTCTTCGCTCGCGACTTCGTCAACACCGAAAGCCTCGCTCCCGAAATCTGGCAGGCCGTCAACCCCTTCTTCGTCATCGTGCTCACCTTCCCCATCATGTTCCTCTTCGAGGGTCTCAACCGTCGTGGCAAGGGTATCTCCACCCCCAAGAAAATTGCCATCGGTATGGGTATCGCAGCCGTTGCTTATCTTTTCATGACCATCTTCTGCAACATGCAGGGCTATCCTTCGGCAACCGACTTCAAGGGCTATCCCGTCGAGCAGGCTGCTGGCCTCAAGGCTGGTGCATGGGTGCTGATCCTCTACTACTTCTTCATGACCGTTGCTGAGCTTTTCATCAGCCCTCTGGGTCTCAGCTTCATCTCCAAGGTCGCTCCCAAGAACCTCCTCGGTCTCTGTCAGGGCCTCTGGCTCGGTGCCACCGCAGTTGGTAACGGCTTCCTCTGGATTGGTCCTCTGCTGTATAACAAGTTCCCCATCTGGATTGCTTGGGTAGTCTTCGCTTCCGTATGCCTCCTCTCCATGATTGTCATGCTCTGCATGGTTAAATGGCTCGAGCGTGTTACCGGCGAAAAAGCTGCTCTTGAGGCTGCAAAAGCTGAATAATATTCAGTCCTATCGATAATAAGAAAGCCGCCCCCAATGGGGCGGCTTTCTTATTTGTACATGTTTGTGTGCTAGGCTTAAACAAGTGCGTTTATTTGCCCAAAAACTGGCGTGCTTGCGCTATCATCTCTGGGTCGCACTCCAACATCTCGGCAATGCGTAGGGCTTCTTGTGGCACTTCGTCGCTCTGGTCAGTAATTAAACTGTAATCGATAAAGCGGTTGATGTTCTGTGCGGTGAGGGGCATATCTACCATCGTCTCCACAAATCCGCGCACCCTCAGCCGGCGGCAGTCGATGCCTAGCTGGCTGTAGTGGGTGGTGATCATGGTGATGGAATTGCGCGATTGCATGATGTTTGCGATGGCTTGCACCAGGGCTTTGCCCTCGATGGGGTTGGTGGTGCGGGCGGGTTCGTCAATCAGCACCAGCAGTCGCTCTGCCTGGCTGCGCTTAATCACGTCGCTGATGCGGGTAATTTCGGCGGCATAGCTGCTCAGGCCGTTCATCTCGTTCTGCTCATCACCAATGCAGAACACCACATCGTCAACACATTGCATCACGGCGCAATTAGCTGGAACGGGAAAGCCGAATTGGTACATCAGCTGTGCCACGCCAACGCTTTTCAGCAGCACCGTCTTGCCCGCCATATTGGCTCCGGTAATAAAGGTTACGCCTTCTGTCAATGCAATATCTACTGGCTGATAGCGCAATCCAGCTTTTTCGTTGTGCTGTTTGAGTCGGGGGTTGATCAGACCTTGCAATATTGGTTGCGAGTTTGCCGTAGGCTCTACCAAGTTCCAGTCCGTTGCCAGTTGTGCCTTAGCCATGGTAAAATCGATATAAGCCATTTGTTCCATAGCATTTACAAGGTTTTTGGCCTGGGCGTATAGCTGGTCACATAAGTGTGTTATCACTTGCGCCTGAATCTCGTTCTGTTGTGCTAACAAATCAGCCATTTCGCTGTCGTTGGCCTGCTTCATTTGCTTGTGCAATGGAGCTAAACGAATGTCATAGCTGTCGTAGATATAAAAGTTAGGTATGCCGGTGTGGTCGGGGTCGAGCAATTCAAAAACCTCGCCGATGTCCGCTATGGGGAATAGAACGTCCAGTTGCAGTTCGGCTAGGGCGCGGCGGGCGTGCCCGCTGATATGGGCTAGATTTTTTATCTCAAACAGCTCTACCTCGTCCAAGACAGTGTGCGATAGTAGGCTGCGTAGCGTTGTGCGCAAATCGTGCAACTGCATCAGTTGGTGTCGCAGATGAGTAATGGGCTTCACCAGGTCAGGATCACTCATTTTCTGCCGCATCACACTTACTTTAGTCTGCTCTTGCGTTAGGGTTTCGGCTTGGGTGATATAAGGCTGCTCCAGCATACGTCTGCGACCTGCGGCCGACATTAACTCCATACTGTCAGTTACATATAGTAGTCCTGGTACCTCCTTTATCTTGCTTTGCAGTGTCATAATCGATTCGACTGATATTAATATTTACTAGTTTGATTCTATGATATTTGCATAGTATAGAGGGTGTTTTAATCTCCTCTTTATGTAATATGATAAAAACGCAAAAACATTGTGTTTATTGTGAGCAACTTACATATTTCCTTCGCCAAGCCACCATAATGGCAGACACGTGTAATCAAGCCTTACGAAATAGTTTTGCCGTAAGTGTAGCGGAGAATTCAACGTATGCCCTTGATATATCGTAAGTCATTATGCAAAAGTCGTCGTTTTGCAGGTATTTGTAGTTTAAGAAAACAATGGGTTGCAAATTTTAGACTGAAGAGTGAAATTCCCGCCCAACTATCTAATTACAAATCATCAGCAAATTAATTCATCCAACAGGTATTATCAATAATTTCTCCCATCCTTGAGGGAAAATTCGACAAAAGAGAAAAAACGCCAAAATTTTTCACCATGCCATTTTTTGTCAATAGTTCGGCAAACATCAATTCAGCAATAGCTACATTTGTTGCTTGAACTTAGATCTAGTTCATGGCTATAGGCTAGGTCGTGCCGATTGTGGGCAGGCTATTTGTCGAGCACGATTACTTCGCTCACGCAGAGGAGCTTTGATTTCACCCCGGGGCATTGTTCCATGATTTGGAGCCGGATTTCGCTTATCTTGTGCTGTCCGTATTGGCCACCGTAGTTGAGGTTGAAGAGGCCTTCGGGAAGGTGGCATTCTATCTCGTCCGATAGTGGTATTTCTATGGCGTTTCTTTCGCGGGTGAGGGTGGTTAGGTTGAGGGGATATTCTGTGGAGGTTTTCAGCAGATTGTAGGGTTTGTGGTCTGTTGCCCAAGGGAATGCTTCTTTGAGCGGAGTGCCGTTTTCGTCATACACCACCATTTTGATAGAATTGATGCGGCCGTTGTCAATCCAAGTGTTGCGGCTTTTGGCATATCCGCCAACGATTACTAGGCCCGAGAGCACTTGTGGCTCGCGCAGTTTGATGCAGATGTAGGTGCGGCCTTTGCCGTCGGGGTGTATGACTGCCGCTGTGGCCACATTGGTGTCGGAGAGGTTGGTGATGGGGTATTTGGCGTCCTCGCAGCTGAGCGACAGCACGTAATTGTCTGGCGAGAGTCGTCGTTTTCGGTAGTTGTGCCAGTTACGCCGCCAATATTGAAATCTTATATCCAAAGGCTGGGCGCTGGCCAGGTCGAAGTTGTCGGCCGTGTATTGCCAGTCGTCGCCGACCAATGTCGTTCTAATAAAATTGTAGTTCTTGTCGTGAATCACGTAGTCTGCAGTGCAAAGATGTGCATGGCAGTTGATTTCCAAGTGGTCGGCTTTGCCGTTGCCCCAATAGGCAGCCGGCGAAAAGTCGTAGTAGAGGCCATAATACACTTCTATAGGTTCAAAGATGGTATGTTCAACCTCTTCTTCGATGTCTCCATCGTTGATAATCTGATAGCGCACAAGCAGTTCCACCTCTTGCCGCGGGCCGATGCTGAATGTGGTGTAGTACCAGCGTCGGTAGATTTCGCTCTCGTAGCTGAAGATGTTATTTTCTGGCATGGCAAGATAGCGAAGGGCGGTGTTGGTATCGAATCCGTTTTCCCAAATATAATCTTCAGCAAGGTCATCCATCAAAGAGTCCTTCATTGTCGGGGTGACTTGAATCTCGTCAAAAGAGCGCCGCGGGCGTATTAGCGAGTCGGCCGAGCATTGGTAGGGGAGCTGTGTGCCGTTGAGGGCAAACGAGACTTTCCGCACATAGGCGTCGCTCCAGCCTTCTACCTTGGGAGCCTTGTCCCACCAGAAATCGCGATATTCGACCGAGCGGCAAGCACCAGATCCATAGTAATCCACAGGGAAACCGTAGTGTAGGTTGCTGAAATTTTTGTCGCTTTGGTTGCGCAGGGTGTAGCGCACCTCGATGAGCGAATATCTGCCGAGGGGAGTGATGTCGAGTTGCTCATTTAC
>JAKSMO010000037.1 GCA_024400545.1 Bacteroidales bacterium
GGCCGCTACACCCTCGACCTCACCGCCCGCCCCCAAGCCGCCTACCTGCTGACCCTCATCACCACCGACGGCCAAAAACACACAGTAAGACTGCTCAAGCAAAGCGACATCTTCGGGAGATAGAAACGCAAATATCCATTCGTAATGGAAATTAACATCTATTCGTAATGGAAATCGAGTAAGATTCGGAAATTTATCGTATCTTTGCAAGTTAAAATCAGATTATACTAATGTGAAGAACCAACTATGAAACATGCACTTACTATAATATTGAGCATCCTTTGCTGGCTGGGAGCAATCACGGCCGAGGTGTTCTGTGGCGTCGCAATAATGGTATTGCTGAGCGAAGGCATGGACTTGGTGATGATGGTGTATCTGTCGGCACTGTTCATCCTCGGTCCCTGCATGAGTGTGGTGGCATTCCGCATGTTCTACCGCCATTACCTACCCTCCGCCAAGCAGGCCAAATGGCTCAGCGCCATGTCGATACTCACCTTCGTACTGTGTCTGCCCACCTGCTACTACCTCATTGCCTTCATTTTCGACAACTACGCCGGCTTCACTCCTCCCTTTGGCATATTTGCCACCATACTTTCGGTCATCATACCCATCGCCAGTGTGACCATCTGCATTTACGTGTTGAAACATGCGCTGCAACGACTTAACGAAACCAACTAACACTATGCATAAGATACTTTTTGTATGCCACGGCAACATCTGCCGCAGCCCTATGGCCGAATGGGTGATGAAAACCATGGTGAAGGAGGCCAAGGTGGAGCACCTCTTCGAGATCGACTCCGCAGCCACCAGCCGCGAGGAGATCGGCAACCCCATCTATCCCCCCGCCCAGCGCTGCCTCTATGCCCATGGCATCCGCGGTGCCCACCACGAGGCCCGGCAGGTGACCGCAGCCGACTACGACTACTACGACCGCATCATCCTGATGGACCACAACAACTTGCGCAATATCCGCCGCATCATTCCCGATGACCCCGAGGGCAAAATCTGCCTCCTCATGTCGCTCGTTGGGAAAGACCGCGATGTGGCCGACCCCTGGTACACCGGCGACTTTGAAGCCACCTACAGCGATGTGCTGGAAGGTTGCCGGAAGTTATTGGAAATGATAAGTGGCCATCAGAACAAATAAGCCACTATTCCGAAAATCGGCAAATACTTCCAACACATGAACCGAAGCCGCCACTTTCTGACCTCATTATTATGCCTGTGTCTCCTGACAGGCGTACGTGCGCAGAGCCAGCAGACCCCAAAGCTGGATGCAGCCCCTATTGTCGGTATTGCCGAACCTCATTTTTTGAAATCCATCAACCCGATAACAGACAGCAACTTGGCCGAATTCTTCAATCAATGGGCGGCATGGTCGCAACAGTGGGGATCAAGCCACAGCAATCCAATCTGCGACAGCCTATGCTTGGCCTTCTGGAACTATGACAGAACATGGACCGGCCACCGGTCTTACTTTGTCTTGCCCGCTACCATAAAAATGGAATCATACACTGTTGACTTTGATGTTACATCATGGGACAATGACTCCATTACACCGGTCAGCCAGGGCCTGTACGTGCCCCATCTGCCCGACATTGAAAAGGTATATTACGTCACTCCCGCCATCAGAGAAATGCTGCATACTTATCTTGGCGAAAGATATGTTGAAGAGTCTGATGAGGGGAAAAAGCAACGCATACAGCATGAAGAAATGGTAGGCCAGTATATCGACAAGCCTTGGGGCTGGCATAGATGGCGTTTTGAATCCGACCCCTGCCTCGACACTATCAAAAGATACAGCAATGGCACCTGCTTGGACTATACCAACCACGGGATGTCAGGCGATGTTTATTTCATGAATGACAGGACTGGCGAATATATTTGGATTTTGACTTGGGATTAATTATGGTTTACAAACTTGAAAAAGAATTTTACGGATTTCCCGACCCCCAAGAGGCTGAACCCGATGGCTTCCTGGCTTTTGGGGGCACACTCTCCATCCCCTATCTGCTGAATGCTTATGCCATGGGGCTGTTTCCTTGGTTTATCCACGAAGGCGACCCCTATTGGTACTCTCCCGACCCCCGCATGGTGCTGATGATTAACGATTTTCGTTTCAGCAAGAGTATGCGGCGTACCATGAAGTCGGACAAATTCCAGGTGAAGATCGACACCGACTTCCTCGGCGTGATGCGAGCCTGCGCCAACACCCAGCGCGACGGCCAGGACGGCACCTGGATCACCGACGAATATTACAAGGGCTACGGCCAACTCCACGAGATGGGTCTGGCACATTCCTTTGAAACTTATCACGATGGCAAGTTGGTGGGCGGACTCTACGGCGTGAGCCTCGGCCCGTTCTTCTTTGGCGAGTCGATGTTCCACACCATGACCGATGCCTCCAAAGCCGCCTTTGTCTATCTGGTGGCCTTCTGCCGCAACCACAACTTCGTATTTATCGACGCCCAGCAGGAGACTCCACACTTGGCCTCCCTCGGCGCCCGCCCCATCCCCCGCAAAGACTACCTCGACCTCCTCTACACCCACGGTTTCGAGCACACGTTGCAAGGGCAGTGGAGCGTGTGATTTGGCTTAGTTGTTTCCTTAGCTTAGTTGTTTAGTTGCTTAATTGCTTAGTTGTTGTCGCAATGACTGAGCACTAAGCCTCTCAACAACTAAGCATCTATGCCTTTGGACCCGCAACGACCAAGCAACTAAACCACTAAGCATCTAAGCCTTTGGACCCGCAACGGCTAAGCATCTAAGCCTTTCAACAACTAAGCAATATTTCCTCTGCAAACAATAAATATTGAAAAAATGCGTTAATATAGCAAAATTCTGCACAAGACATGAACAAGGATTCTTTAGAGTTTGTAACATATTGTATTGGAAACCTATCCAGGCGCCTTTCTCTCTCTCAGGGGGAAGTGTACCGACGCTTGGCCACATCAGGCATCCTATCCGAATACATCATTCCTTGTTACGACGTGCTCCACACCTTTGGGAAAGAATACCTTATGCAAGACCTCACCGACTACATGTCGGAGAAAGGAGTGCTGTGATGCAACTATTTCATGCTTCAACCGTCGTGGTTGACACTCCCGACGTTCTTCATTCACGCTCATTCCTCGACTTTGGCTGTGGATTCTACCTCACAACCATCCGAGGACAGGCAGTAAAATACGCTGACAGATTTCTTCGGCGCGGAAAAACTGCTGTAGTTAACAGTTATGACTGTCCCGATGACTTTGCCCAATATAGACCGTTACGCTTTGAACGATATGATGAAGCATGGCTAGACTTTGTCACTTCATGCAGAACAGAAAATGATGACACTTCGTTTGATATCGTGATTGGTGGCATTGCCGATGATAAAGTATTCCGGACTGTTGACCTCTTTTACGCAGGCGAAATCACAAAAGAAGAATGCTTACGCCGGCTAGTATATGAACAGCCCAACTGCCAGATTTGCTTTCGCTCGCAGCAAGCCATTAATGATTGTCTAACCTTTATTGAAGCCACTGAGCTATGACGCAGATTCAAGACGCTGCCTTCCACGCTATTTTGGAAGCCAAATATGCCCGAATCATAGAAGCCTTGAGCCAGCTTCACGGCACCTCATTGGAGAAGGCTACCGAAATGCTCTACACTTCCGAGACTTTGCAATTGATAGAAGACCGTGTGGCCGACCTGCACTGCAGAAGCGACAAATACTTGGCCGAAGAAATCTGGCATGAATTCGAAGAGAACAACAACTCTCTTATGCCTAAAGCAAAGAACAACGAAAATTCGCCCCAACAGAGCGTAATTTCAAAATAATTCGTATCTTTGCAGCACAAAAAGTGTAGCACAAAAAGTGCTATATGATTAATTACCACATTATGAGCAGCGTAAGTATCTAATTCCTGCCATATAGACACCTAACTATATACAAAAGGGCGACCTCAGGGTCGCCCTTTTGTAAAATTACATTTAGATGTTCTGAACCAGCCTTACAGCGTAACGATCAATATCACTGGCCCTGTCGTCAATAGTCGGAACACTGCCACTACTGAACTTCATCCGTTTGTAACTTGTACTTGTCCAATAATACCCAAAAGTACTATTATAATAGTTTGCATTATATCTTCCCGTAACAGGAAGAAACACGCAGCCATCTGGTATTGCAGTATGTGTTGTTTGGGTTTGAGTAAAACCATCAGGAAAAATCAACAAACCAGCCACACCGTTTATCGTGGTCTTCTGATAACAATATCCAGCACCACGCCCCCCATTTACTACTCGACCATTGTTAATGATGCCGAGCAAATACTCCCATTCTGACGCTGTCAATACTCTCCAACCTAACGAAGAGGATCCTTCTCCTGTAGTAATGGAATAAGTACTAAAATCCGCCCAGGGGAATAGTCCTTTAGACTCGCTACTATTAGCCGAATAGCCATATGTTAATGTTTGAGAATCCGAAAAACTCCAAACCCCATTGGTTTCCACCAAATTCCCTTTCGAAAAATAGACTCGTTGGGTGGAGCTTACGGAGAATATGCCGGTTAGGGCACCTTCTGGTGTGGACGAGATATTGCGGATGTCGGAAGTTGCAATGCTGCACCTGAACGGGATGGCCGTCAGAGTGTTGCGAGCAATGTTGCCGCCAGCATTGTTGCTCTGGGCCATCGTGTATTTGTTGATGGTGGTGGCGGTATGGCCACATATCGTTATCGAAAAGCGGTTGTTCACATTGTTGGGAACGGCAGGAATGAACATATAAACCGTTGTGCTACACTGCGCACCAAGGGTTATATTCATGCTCTCGACCACGCCGTTGCTCACTTTTGCCAACATTGCACTGCCATGCGAGGCGGCAGCGGAACTGAATTCGTATTGCGGATGGTCGCTGTCGGGATTGCTGACAGTGGCTTCGCCCCAAAGGGCAATGGTGGCATCGACCGAAGCCAGCGTTACCGAGTCAAGCACAAACCCTGCAGCCGCATCACCATCGTTGGCAATGGTGATAGCCAACAAAGAACCTAGGTTTTTGAAGCCCAGGGAACTCGCGTCGCCATCGGCCACGGCAAATATCGGTGAGTGGATAACCTGGTGTCCGTCTTGCACCTTATATTCCTGAATGCG
Source organism: Bacteroidales bacterium (assembly GCA_024400545.1). GTDB lineage: Bacteria > Bacteroidota > Bacteroidia > Bacteroidales > P3 > Colimorpha. The sequence continues at coordinate 5,131 of JAKSMO010000037.1, forward strand.
AGGAATATTGAGCGCAATACTATTACCATTCATCGACTCCACATACTGCTGGGGATACATGGCATAGTAGATATTGGCAATAGGCACATTAGCCCTACTGTTGGTCACTTCTACCGGCGCACCATTCACCATAATGATATCGCCATCCTGCCAGGCAAAAGTCCTTTCGTTAAAGTACATTTTACCCTGCTCCCATTTTTCGAAGTTCAGTCGCAGTGTTTTTGTATCCTTTTGGCAGCCGACGAAAATAAGCGCGGCTATAAAAACGGGTATAAATCGCAAAAAACAATGTTTCATATTGTAACTCATTATGATATCAATCCCACGACCATGTGCCAGTGTTGAACGTTTCGAAACTGGACGTTTCCTTCTCTTCCTGGCCACCCCAGAAAGCATCGCCACTGTTATGGCCCATCCTGAAGGTTTCAAAAACTGGTGGTTGGCTTCCAGCAAATCCGCTCTCAACGCTGAACCGCACTGTTTTCACCTTCGGAGGCAAGTATTTCTCGCACTTATTCATAGTTCCCTGAGCCTTCTTGTTGGGGAGCAATTACTCTGCCATGGTCTCTTCGATTTCCTTGACAGTCTTGGGGATGGGCTTGCCCAACACGCGGCAGCCAGTCTCGGTGATGAGGATATCGTCCTCGATGCGGATACCGCCAAAGTCTTTCCATTTCTCCAACTCATCAAAGTTGACAAAGTCTTTGTTGGTGCCTTCGGCATGCCATTTGTCGATAAGGGCGGGGATGAAGTAGCAGCCGGGCTCGTCGGTAACCACAAAGCCAGGCTGGAGCTTGCGACCGCAGCGGAGGCTGGCCAGACCAAACTGGTTGGAAGGACGGGTCTCGTCGTCGTAGCCGACATAAATCTGGCCGTAGTTTTCCATATCGTGAACATCCAGGCCCATCATGTGGCCAAGGCCGTGAGGCATGAGCAGACTGTGTGCGCCGTTAGCCACAATGTCGTCAACACTGCCTTTGAGGATGCCGAGGTCCTTATAGCCCTGGGCAAGGATTTTGCTCACCTCGGTGTGCACCTCCTTATAGGTGATGCCAGGACGGGAGATGCGGATGCACTCGAGTTGGGAGGCCAGCACGATGTCGTAGATAGCGCGCTGACGGTCGTTGAACTTGCCTCCCACAGGCACGGAGCGGGTGATGTCGGAGCAGTAGTTCATGGCGGTCTCGCAGCCAGCATCCATCACCAGCATACGGCCCAGTTCGAGCTTGTTGTTGTGGCCGTGGTTGTGGAGAGTCTCGCCGTGCACAGTCATGATCACGGGGAAACTCACGGGGCCGTTGCCCTTCCAGGCCTCGCCCTGCATCAGGCCGGCCAGCTCATATTCATAACGGCCAGGCATGGCCATCTTCATGGCACCCACATGCATATTGTATGCGGTCTCGATAGCCTTCTCAATCTCAACGATTTCCTCATCGCTCTTGATGCTGCGCTGCTTCACGCAGGCGGCAATAAGTTGCATGGAGGCGTAGCGGCTCACGGCATCGAACTTGATACCGAGCAGCTGACTCATCTGGCGGGTGTTGTCGGCGCGGTAGGGGGGCAGATAGTGAATCTTGCGGGCCTCGCCGATAGTCTTGGTGCAGAGCGTCTGCAGCGCGGCCAGGTCGCCGCTATTGTTGACGCCTACGCTGGCAGCCAGTTCCTTCACACTGGGCAGGGGGCCGGTCCAGATCACATCGTCGATATCATAGTCGTTGGCGAAGATGTAGTCCACGCCATTGTCGCAGTCGAGAACGCCCACCAAATCTTCGCGTTGCAGACCGAAGAAATAGAGGAATGTGGAGTCCTGACGGAACCAATAAGTATTGTCGGGATAGTTGCAGGAAGCTTCGTGGTTGCCTTGAATAATGATTAAGCCGTGGCCAACATCCTTGCGAAGTTGCTCACGTCTAGCGATATAGGTTTCTTTGCTAAACATAGTGGTGAATTTTATACATTAATATTATATTGCATAACGCAACCACCAAAAAATTATTGCCCGAAGGAGAGAGAAAAGTTTTTTCAGTTTATTGGTTTATGAGTTTAGCAGTTTAGATGCTTAGTCGTTTAGGTGCTTAGTCGCTTAGTTGTTTAGATGTTTAGTCGTTGCAACAACAACTAAGCATCTAAACAACTAAGCCATTAAGCCACTAAGCCATTAAGCCACTAAACAACTAAGCCATTAAGCCACTAAGCCACTAAACAACTAAGCCATTAAGCCACTAAGCCACTAAACAACTAAGCCGCAATTACCCCATCCAAGAGTAGCGGCGAAGTTCATCGCGGGTGAAATAGCAGTAGGGGAAACGGAGCTGCTGGGTATTATCGTCAACAATAATCCACGGATTGCGCAGCGGATTGCGCTGGCGCATAATGTGTATTTCTCGGGCGGGAGTGTTGCCCTCCACCAGCATCAGGGCCGTCCTGCCCTTGCTGTCGTGCGCCACATCGGCCACCATCACGGCATGTCCGTAGCGTTGGCCTTTGCGGCTGCCCGCTGTATATACAAACACATCGCCGGCACGCACCTGCCGCAAGTCGCATGGCACCGTTTCAGCCACAAGCGAACTGGTATTGCACCAGTCAAACACATGGCGCAGATAGGCCTCTATATCCTCGCGGCCGCCCTCGCCGTTATATTGCAGCACATTGCCCGGATTGTCGTGGAAAACGATTTCATTGTGCCGACCCTGACTCCAGAGATACTCGGCCATCAGCCGCATAGGCACATTGGCGCATTGCTCCGAATTGCTCAGCAACTGCATGTCTATCACCGCTGTGGAGAGTCGCAGATGCCGATCCAACTTGCCTGAAAACAGATGCACCCAAGCCCCCCTTTTCTTGATAGGCAGCTGCCTGATGAAATGGGCATAGCTTCCCTCCCCCACCCTATCTCGCTCAAATCCCTTCAGCACCGGAATCTCGCCAAGACGCGAAGCCTTCCATCTATTACTCACCAGCAACAGCCACACCGGCAGATCGGCAGCCAGCACCACAGAACATATAATTACTACCATTAATAGCATAACCCTTGCAAATTTAATTCCCCTTGTTATTATTTCAAAATGCAAAGATACAACAAAAAAACGGAACAACCGACATTGCCGTCAAAAAAACACGCAAATCCCCCTATTGACAAATCTCCACACACCCGCAATCACCCGCCCCAGCTCCGCCCTACCTCCGCTCGTTATCCTATACTTATACCATATATATACTATATTTATCCTATTATATAGATAGTATAAGTATAGGATATATATAGTATAACTAAGGTAAAACGAGCGAAGGAAAGGCGAAGCCACACTGGAGGATCATTAATTATATAGTATAAGAATAGCAACTTTTAGTTAAAATCAAGAAGAAAATTGGAATATGAAAAAAAAGTTGTATCTTTGCACCGCCAAAACGACGAGACAGTTTTGGCCGAGAAAGACGCATTTGTGCCTTATTCCGTTGTAGTGAATCTGGACAATTCATTATTTAAACTGAGGAATATCAGGTAGGATGTAAGTCTCCATTGCATTGTATTTGTGCATACTGCATAACATACGATTCAGTGGAGCAATTCACTAACCTATATTTTCAGTTTAAAGGGAGTCCAGACCCTACTACAAGAAATAGTGGTTCGGATGGATGGCTCCACTTTCTTGTATTTTGTGATATTTAACGCAACTTTGAGCCAAAGTGGAACAATTCTACACAAAATGAAGAAAAAAATTTACGAGTCTCCCAAAGTGGAACAATTAGAATGCATGGTCGAAAAGGGCTTTGCTGGCAGTAACAACACCCCTACAGAGAACCCTGACGGAACCGAGGGATTATACGACTTCGAGGGGGGAGTGTTTCAATTTAATTAGTTCGCCAACAATATGAAAAGAGTATTCTATACCATCTCCACCATCGCTATGATGGCTTTTAGTTTGACTTCATGCCAAAAGGATGAAAAAGTAATCACACATTTTACAGCTTCGTTGGAACAGAGCGATGGGCAAGAAGGAAAAATACACCTAGATGGGCACATACTTAAATGGAACGGAGGTGAAAAAGTGCTGGTCTTCAGCTCTAATAATACCTACAGGAGGAGTTTCACAGTCACCCCCAATGCCGACGATGCTACCTTTGCCGATTTAAGTAGTCCTTTGGGCATTTATGCGTCCGCCCCTTATACTGCGATATACCCCTTGACCATCGGTACGTTGTCTAGAACATCGGTAGAACTTCCGAATATTCAGCACACCCCTGATGGCAGTTTGTGCGAGTTTCCTATGTATGCCCAGTCCGATAATACAATCTTTCGATTCAAAAACCTCTGTGGTGCCATCCGTGTGCGATTGCAACAAAACGGTGTGAGCATCAAGAAGATTGAAGTAAAGGCTAACAATGTTTGTGGCAGTTTTAACATCATAGACTATCCCGAATCTCCCTGCGTGAACGCTAATTCTAGTCATGCCAGTGCAGGGAATTCTGTTAAGTTAATCTGTCAGAATGCACAAAGTATTGACGAACAGCACGATTTCTACATATACTTGCCTGTTGGTACATACAACACCATGGAGTTGGACATCTACGATAACCAAGGTGGCGTTTGCACCAAGACTGGCCACAACATCGTTGTTCAGCGCAGCAAGGTCAGCACAGTCACGTGTGGAACCCTTGAGTTCGAAGAGCCCACGTTGCCGGATGGATGCTTGCCTGGCACATTTTCAGTCAGTGAGACTAAAGAAGTTCGCTTCTCAAAGGGAAACCTGCAATACACAACAGTTGGAACACATACAACAGCAACCGGCACATCGCCTGGTACTTGGCGATTTGCTGAGCACCAGTATGATTTTGTGGGAAATGGAGCTGTTGGTAATGTTTATAAAGATGGGATAAAGTGCAATAACGAAAATATTTCTTCAAACTATACTGGTTGGATAGATTTGTTTTGTTGGGCAACAAGCGGTTGGGATTGTGGTAATATTCATTATCAACCTTATAATTATGAGGGCGGTTCAAGAAACCAAGGTTACGGATATGGACCATTAGAGGGTATCTATGCAAATATCGACTTGTTAGTTGGTTCGTACAAGTATTCTGATTGGGGACAATTCAATGCCATCTCAAATGGTGGAAACCAACCAAACGTTTGGAGAACACTGAATAAAACGGAATGGAGTTATTTGATGTCTAGTAGAGGCGGAAACACACCTACAATAAATGGACATGCTCATTGTTTTTCAGCAGACGTGAAAGTAAACGGAATTCCTGGCATATTGATATTTCCTGATGCATTTGTTTGGCCAAACAATGTTACTAATATACCAAGTCGCTTTAATCATAAAATACCGGTTGACATAAATAGGGAGGATTATGATTTTGATGATCCCGAATATGACAATTGGAATGGTATCGATTACAATATATCAGAGTTCCAAATATTACAAGCAGCAGGCTGTGTGTTTCTGCCAGCTGCTGGATATAGATATTGGCAAAATTTCTACAGAGGAAATACGCTAGGACAATATGCTTCATCGGAGGCATGGTCTAGAGAATACCAATATTCGTTCTATTTTGAGGATTTTGGCCAAACAATCTTTTATTATGGGAATGAAAGAAATGTCGGACAGTCTGTTCGTCTAGTACAGGATATAAACTAATAGATATCTGCTTTCCCGTATCGGATGTATATGATCCTGCCCCTGTGGAGGTTCTACTGACTGACGTTGTGCCGGATTTTTCAATCCGGCACAATTCATTATCAGGATTTTCAATCCGCATTAACCATCCAACTATCTAATTGACTATTGGTTAGAGCAATGGTGTGGCTAATGTTCATGGTATAGGACAATATGAATGCTTTTTTCTTGAACTGACACAATAAGTAACGATGCAGAAAAACTCTCCACTCTGTTGAGACAATTATCTTGGACAAACAACTTGATAATAATGATGTTTCTTCCCCACCTTAATCCAAGAGCCAATCAAGAACAAACCGTCGCTGGATTCCGCCATAGTCGGCTGGGTTATCGTAGTCGAGGGTTAGCAGTAGTTTGGGGTATGAGTCTTTGATAGATTGAAGCGAACGCAGCTCGCGATCAAGCGTGTTGGGATCGGCCACAGTTTCGGACACTTGATAGTATTGCAGACCTTCTTGCGTCTCAACAACAAAGTCGACTTCAAGCTGTCCGTATTTACCCACATATACTTTGCCATAGCGACGTAGCAATTCGAAATACACAACATTTTCAAGCACACGTCCCCGATCGTAGGAGCGGTCGCCCAACAGCATCTGCCGCATTCCTGTATCCACAGCGTAATACTTGCAGAGCGACTTCAGCAGTTGCTTCCCCTTGATATCGTAACGAGGGACCTGGTAGACAAAATAACTCTCTTGTACCGACTGGATGTAGCGTTCCACCGTCTTCACATCAATCTTCCTCCCATTTGAGGTCATGGTGTCGGCTATGCTTTTGGTGGACACCATATTGCCTACATTATCATAGACAAAGCGCACCACACTCTCAAGCATCATGGCATCGGCAAAAGAATTGCGCCGTAGTACATCTTTCAGGAGAATCGTATTGTACAGGCTTTCCAGATAATCATTGATGAGAGTTTTGTTTTTGTCTAAAGCTAAGACATACGGGAACGAGCCAAATCTAACGTAGTCGTTGTATTGGCCTACAAGGTCTGTACCTTTTCCATGATAAGTAAGGAATTCCTTGAAAGAAAGGGGGAGCATCCTTATTTCCACATACCTGCCAGACAGAAGCGTGGCAATCTCACTTGACAGCATCTTGGCATTGCTGCCAGTGAGGTATATGTCCACATCTCCCTTAGCATAAAAGCTGTCAACAACTCGTTGAAACTGATCGACCTGCTGAATTTCATCGAGAAGGAGATATATCATCTTACCCGGTTGCATTCGCGCCTTGATATAATCGTGTAGGTTCTTGGGGTTGCACAGCTCAATATTGTCAAAGTCCTCAAAATTGAGTTCTACAATTCGATTTTCTTCGATACCTATTGCTCGAAGATGTTGGGCAAACAATTTCAACAAGGTGGATTTACCAGAACGGCGAACTCCTGTCACTATTTTGATTACTTGCTTGTCTTGAAAACCAATCAACCTTTGAAGATATATATGTCTTTCAATTATTTGCATAATACACTACGTTAATATTTCCCCTGCAAAGATACAAAAGTTTTTGGAATCAAATCCAAAAACTTTTAAAAACCGAACACTTTTTGGAATCAAATCCAAAAACTTTCAGCCACTGACGTTGTTCTACCGACTATCGTTGTGCCGGATTGAAAAACATTGAACCGATTTTTGTTGATTTGAAGGGCGGTGGCCGACAGCAAATCAACAAACCTCAAATCAACAGTTCAACATGTATTTAGAACCATCTTCCCTAAGTTACAATAGAATGTTTTCTGATTTTGTTGTGTGAAGGACTAAAACATGACAGAGGGTTCCCATTGGAGGAGTTCCTCGGATTCTATTCGCTCAAAACGCATGCTTTTGCCTTGGCGGATGGCTTTCCATCTTTCGCGGTACAGGCCTCCAAAATCATACCACCAAGTAGAGGTGACGATGGCCGTGTTGTCGTCAGTCTTTTCGACTTTGGTCTCAATCTTCACAGAGTCTTGCCAACGTTGGTGCAATTGCTGCAAGTTTTCATACGGACAGAATTGTTCGGCATGGAATAAGACATCCCCGACCGCTTCCGAGAAAATGGGAATGCCGTTAATATAGTTGCTGTGCCAGAACAATGGCAATATTTGCGAGGAATGGTGGAAGATGAATGCCTGCCAGATGCCGTCGGTGGTGAAGGGCACTTCTATTTGAGACAAAGCATTCTCCACATGACCCATCTCTGGGCTGTAATACCCTACCAGGCGTTCATTGGTGTGGAAGACACGGGTGGAGTCAAAATTCGGACGTTTGGTGAAGTAAGTTCGGCCTGAAGAGATTGTTACAGAGTCTAAACGCCAGCACTCTTCATCCAAATTCACATCCTTGAAGCCGTCCTTCTGCCGGAGGTATTTTAGTGTTTGCCAACCTTCCTCAAATCCATATTTGCATCCGTCAACCACCCAGCCTTCGGGCACCTTTAGCAAGGGCAATGCCTCCATCATGGGCATTAGGTCGATGACCTTGGCTGTGTCGCCAATGTCTTTCCATGACAGGGTGGCGATGGCTTGGGCCATATTGGCATATACTTGGGCATAAGTGTTGGGAATCGGTATCTGAGAGGTTGCAGTGTCTGTCAGATAGTTGGCAGGCAGGGTGATAATGTCGAACCATTCCGTAGAAATCATCAGAGTGTCGAGATGTAGGTGCTGGCCGTTGTGGAGATACACCTCTTTGGGACTGAATTTGTTCCCTCCGTAGTAGAAGTTATATCGTCCTTCGGGCAGCCTTTCTGCAGCAAAATGCCCAGTGGAGTCGGTTATGACGGTGGTTCTTTCTCGTGTAATATCTTGATAAAGAGAAAAACTGCCGTGGTAATACTTGTTGCCTTTGCACATGAAGGCTTGTCCGCTGATGCTTGCGGTTTGAGCAAAGGCATTGCTGGCCAAGAAAAAGGTAAGGACAAAGAGTAATCTCCTCATGGTTATAGATGGTTTTGCTTTTGTGTTATGATTTTCACTAATTCGCTGATATCATTGTCGGTGTGGAAGGTGATGTGGGCTTGGGTATAGAATGGCAGGCGTTGTTGGAGTTGCTGCTCAACGTATAGTGCGCGTTCCTCGTCAGTCTTGTTGGCCAGTATGGGGCGAGTCTTCTTTGAGATGGATGCGTAATAAAGAATCTTGCTGACAGAAGGGTTAAAGAACACAGAGATGCCATGTGCGTTGATCCACTCGATGTTGTCGAAGAAACAGGGCGTTCCGCCACCAGTGGCAATGACGCAATTGTCTAATGTTTCAGTACTTTTGAGCACCTGCTGCTCAATGATACGGAAGGCTTGCTCACCGTATTTTTTGAAGAAAATAGGAATAGTGGTCTTGTATTTTTGCTCAAATAGGATGTCGAGGTCTATGAAATCGTAGCCTAGTTCACGGGCCAGCACCTTGCCTAAGGTGGATTTGCCGCTAAACATATATCCTATAAGGTAAATCTTCATTTCTTTGCGCGCTTGTTCTTGGAAGGGGTGGCCACCACCTGGCCGTCGGCTAAAGTGATTAATGGATATTTTTTCTTAGCCGTGCCGGCAAAGATTCCTAGTGCGCCATTAACGTTGGAGTACATAGCCGGTGGCTCGGTGATGAGCGACATCATACCATTGTTGGCTTCAATGGCTTGTAGGTATTGCATCCTTTCCGGTGTTACACATTCGATGGTAAGCTCATATTGATGAATGAATGGTTGGATCTCATTGGTGTCGCGCAGAAGCATAATCTGAAGCGAAGTGGGGTGGGTTGTGCCGTCAAACAAAGAATCACTTGTGAGCAGTTGACTGAATATAGGCACGTTGAATTCCGAAACGCCCAAGCCCGAACTCAGCGATTGAGCGCCTGCAATAAGGGCAGTATCAAAGCAAAAGAAAGTGGTAGTTCTGACGGTGTCAATGGTGTCGAGGTATTCTAAGAATGGGTGGTAGTATGCTCCGCTGTCGTGTTGGGTGATATAGATTCTGTAGTAGTTCTTGTAGTTGGGATGGTCGGTGATGGGAAATTCGATGTGCAGCAGGTTGAACGTTCCTGAGCTGTCGTAACGCACATTGGGCGCAGTAATCTGCGGAAAACGGGGCACGTAGGTCGAGGCCGTGACTGTTCGGTTGCCAGCCACTACTCTGATGGCTATACTGTCGTCGGGCTGCGGCGTGTAGTCGAAGAAATAGTTGCACCTATGTGTGCTAGATGGCCGATACTCGTTGCCGTTCACCGTGATGACCATATCCATATTGGGCACAGGATGATAATTGGATGTGTCTAAGAAAAAATGAGTGTAGGAGAAATTGACGAAAAACTGTTTCTCGGCCGAAGGTACGGCGTTGAGCACCAACTCCGACTCCGATATTGTTGTATCGATGTTAATTACCTTCTCGCAAGATGTGAGGGTGAGTAATATTGTGACGATAAGAAAGGTGATACGTTTCATATTAAGTGCGATAATGGGTTAAAAATAAAGTGTGTATGCCACCGATGGGAGTATGGGGAAGATTGAAAGCTGCACCAATGCGCGGCTGTATCCCTGGTAGGAGAATTGTGAGGATGTGTAGGTGAGATACGGGTTGGCATGGTTGTAAAGGTTGTAAACCGAAAGGTTGAGGGTGCGACGGAGTTTACGTGGCGAGCCATCGGAATTGCTCTGTTTCAGTCGGAAAGTGCGGTGCATGTTAAAACTTACATCAGCCCGGTGGTAGTTGGGCATACGATAGTTGTTTCGACTTGAAATATGTGATAGGTTGGATGAAGAGTGAGTCCCGTCGTAATAGTCCTCAGGGTCATCGGATGCGATGGGGTATTTCTCCATGGCCAACGTTGCAGTGTTGCCGGTGCAGAACACCCATGTGGCCGATACGTCATACTTCTCGTTAAACTTATAGGTCAGCACAATGGAAAGGTCGTGGCGGCGGTCATATTTGGCCGGGAAAGGATTGCCATTGTTCAGCTCGTTGTCCGGACGGTTGAAGAGGTGTGTAGTGCGGCTCCAGGTGTAGGCTATCCAGCCGGTGAGGTTGCCAAAGTTGCGCTGGGCCAGGAACTCGACTCCATAGGTCCAGCCGTCTCCCATGCACACAAGGTTTTCCCAACCTTGCGAGGTGCCAAACGAAGTGGCACCGTCTTTATACTCAATAAGATTGTTCATATATTTATAGTATCCCTCCACGGAGAACTCGGCCACCAACGGCATGTCGTAGCACACCGATGCGGCCACCTGGTTGGCAGTCATGGGGCGGATTCGGTCGGTAGAGGGTACCCAAAGGTCGGTCGGCATTGACACACTTGTGGTTGACAATAGGTGCATGTATTGCGACATATAGGCGTAGCCTGCCTTGATGGAGAGGTTTTCGCCCAAAAGCAGACGTCCGGAAATGCGAGGCTGCAAAGAGGGGTACAGGGTGTTTTGCACATGGAATCCCGAAGCGTGGAGGCCAAAGTTAATCTTGATGGCATCGTTTATAGCCCAGTCGTCCTCGGCAAAAAGCACATATTGGTTGGCACGGATGCTGTCGTCCTGCATTTCGATTTCCATTTGCAAGGGATCGTTCATCTGTATCTGGTCGAAATAATCCACGCTTCCGCTCGACACATTGGGGCGGAGCCAATGGCGGGTGGCGTAAGCTCCAAATTGAATATTGTGTGCCGTATTGGGAGCATAGGAGAAGTCGAGGCGTCCGGTAAGTTCGCGTATGGTGGAAACGTAGTCGCCATTGATGGTGGAGAGTTGGTCGGACCCGTCGTCGAGATGGGCAATCTTCTCAATACCCACTTTCATCCTATTGGTGTATTGTGTGTAGGAAGTTGTGAGGTTCATAAAGAGTTTGGGGCCAATTACATAATTCCATCGTAGGCCGCCAATGAGGTTGCCCCAGTTGTTGCGGAAATCCAGATAGGTGTCTTCGGCCAGACTGCTTTCGGTACGCACTTTGGTATAAACATCGTCGTCGCCAGAATAGAAAGTGGCGTAGAGGCGCGAGTTGTCGGAAAACTTATGGGTCACCTTGGCATTCAGGTCATAAAAATAATAACCGGCCTGAAGCTTGGTCTTGCCGTTATCGTCGGTGGCAAGTTTTGTCACCAGTGGGGCAAGCAGTTTGTCGGCATAGGTGCGTCGGGCGGAGAAACAGAAGGTGGTCTTCTCCTTAACAATAGGGCCTTCGACATTAATTTTGGCCGAAATAAGGCCGATTGAGGCATTGCCATGAATCTGCTTGTCGTTGCCGTTATTGGTGGTCACGTCCAGCACACTGGAGAGCCTTCCGCCAAAACGTGCCGGAAAACTGCCTTTGTATAGGGTTACGTTTTTCACTGCGTCGGCGTTGAAGGCCGAAAAGAATCCGCCTAGGTGATTGACATTGTACAGGGGTATGCCGTCCAGGAGGAAAAGGTTCTCGTCGGGGCCGCCACCGCGCACATACATGCCGCCGGTGCCTTCGTTGCCGCTCTGCACACCGGGCAGCAGCTGGATGGCCTTCAATATGTCGGCTTCGCCAAAAAGCACAGGCACAGCCTTCAGCTGTTCCACTGGCATTTCCACGGCACTCATGCGGGCCGATTCTACCGAGTTGATTCGTCGTGCTGTGATTTTAACCTCTTGCAGCTGAACGCTGGGCTTGAGTTTGTAATTGCGCGTGATGTTCCCGCTCAGCTCCATCGAGTCGTAAATAGGTTCATAACCCACATAAGTGATTCTCAGCGAGGCGGCCTTGTCTTTCAGCGTCAGTGTGTATCGGCCGTTAACATTGGTTGTTGTGCCCTTGCCGCTGCGGGTGTCAAGAACCGTGGCGCCAATCAGAGTTTCGCCCGTGGCGTTGTCGATAATGGTGCCGGAGATGGTGTGGCTTTGGCTGTATGCTGCCCAAGGGATTAGCAGCAACAGCAACAAGAAGATGTGTCGGGACATTGGGATAATAATTCAGATAGTGTTTTGTTGTAAATGGGATGGATATAATGGGGTGCGATGTCGCACAGGGGTTGCAAAACAAAGCGTCGCAAATGCATGCGCGGGTGGGGGAGTGTCAGCTCGGGAGTGTCGATTACCAAGTTGTTGTAGAATATGAGGTCGATGTCGATAGGGCGTGATGAGTAGAGTCGCTCTACCTCCGCTCTACCTTCGCTGTTGCTTCGCTCACGGCCCAGCTCCTCTTCAATGGCCAGGGCGGTGCGCAGAGCCTCTTGTGGCGAGAGCAGGGTGTGTACTTCCAATGCCATGTTCAGGAAGTCTTGCGGCTCTTCGCCGGGTTTGAAATTGCCCCAGGGGGCAGTCTGATAGATGTTGGATAAATGGGCAACAGACCCGATACGCTCGTGTATCAGGTCTGTTGCATTTTGCAGCAGGGCGACTCGGTCGCCTTGATTACCGCCTATTAGGAGATAAAGGTCTGCCATTTATTGCTGAACGAAGTGCAGATGGAAGTTGAGGTCCATGCCGGTGTCTTCGTCTTTCTCGGTGATGTTGATGTCGATAGACTTATCCTTCTTGTTGTAGGTGAAGGGGATGGTCTCGGTGTTGGTGGGGTCGGTGGAAGTCAGCACACCAGCTTCGCCGTCAAAGGTGTAGTTGAAACTTTCGGTGTTGTTCTGCTCAGGCATAGGAAATTCCTGACCCATCACGGAGGCCGTTCCGTTAATGATCATGTTGAGCGTGCCGGAGGTAGCATCTTTGAAATTCAGGGTGCAGTCCATAACAACGCGGACGTCCATGGTCATACCCATTTCGGTCATCTGCTGGCTGATGGTCTCATGAGCCTTCCAGGTGGTACCGTTCAGTTCAACTTCTTTTTCGCAGGATGCGAACATCATGGCAAAGCATGCCACGAAGGTCATTAAAAATAATTTTTTCATAAATGTGTGTTATTTTTGTTGTTTATCAGTTTGTGAGTGACTTAGTTGCTTTATCCGCAGTGGATGAAGGTCTCAACGAGTTCGAGGATTTTCTGCGAGTCGTTGCCAATCTCGGCACGCAGGGTGCGGTCGTTGTAGGAACGCAGCTGTTCCAGGATGCCGTCGATCAATGCGGGTGCGAAGATGCCTTTCTCTTCGTAGATGGCGCGGTCGCGTTCCAGCAGGTCGGCGCTGGCGGCACAGCTGTCGGGCAGCACGTCGAGGCGGCTCAACACATCCTCGTGCTCAAAGATATTCACGCTCACATAGCGATCCTTGGCATACTGCACAGCGTTCTCCATTTCGAAACCATGACGTGCGGCCACGGTCATACCGGCCAGCAACAGATACACGTTGGCACTGCCGTCGGGAGTGCGCAACTCGATGGTCTGCTTGTAGCTGAAATCTACATCCTCGTTCTTCTCCAGAGGATTACAGTGAGCCATCATGTTGCCGCTGCCCTTGGTCCAGCCCAGAGGCACGCGCACCATGGCGCTGCGGTTGCGGTCGCCCCAGCAAATGTTGGTGGGAGCTTCCTGATGGGGCACCAGGCGGAAATAGCTGGTGGGGTTGGTGTCACCGAAAGCGGTCAGGCTGCCAGCGCAGTTCAGAATGCCTGCAATAGCCTTGTGTGCGATGTCGGTCAGGCCGTTCTCGCTGATATACATGTTCTTGCCATCCTTGCTGATGCGGGTGTGGATGTGCATGCCGCTACCAGCCTTGCCCACGGTGATCTTGGGTGCGAAGGTGATGGTGATGCCGTACTGATAACCCAGAGTGCGCATAATCCATTTGGCAATAACCAGCTGGTCGGCAGCGTCTTCCAGGATGGTGGGGAGGAACTCGATCTCGTTCTGCTCATACATCAGGTCGCCCACGCTGAAGTTACCTACCTCGCTGTGGCCGTATTTGATCAGACCGCCGCACTCGGCAATCAGTTTCATGGCCTCCACGCGGAAGTTCTCAAACTTGCAGTAGGGTGAGGACTCGTGGTAGCCGCGCTGGTCAGCAGGCATGTAACTCTCGTCCTTAGGAGCGATGGCGTAGTATTCCAGCTCGCCCATCACCTCAAACTCCATGCCGCTGGTAGCCTCGCGGAAAGCCTTGCCGGCCTTGGCCAGGGTGTACTCGGGAGCCATGTCGAAGGGCTCGCCGTCCTTGGTGTAGAAGTTGCAGAGCAGGTCCAACGTAGGAATCTCAGCAAAAGGATCGATGAAAGCGGTGCGGAAACGGGGAATGACATACAGGTCGCTGCTGCCAGCCTCCAGGAAAGGGAACAGGCTGCTGCCATCCACGCGCTCGCCGGAGGTGAGGATCTCGTCGGCGTGCTCCAGGCTGTTGATGACGAAATTCAGCGTCTTCAGTCGGCCGTCGTTCGCCATGTAGCGGAACTTGATCATCTCGATTTCAAACTCCTCGATGACCTTGAGGATATCAGCTTTGGTGAATTCCTTCATAGGTTTCTGAAGGAACTGGACCAAACGGTTGGGGTTGAGTTTTAATTCTTCTTGTCTCATATGTATATTAATAAAATTGTGTCAGTTTGCCCGTTAAAATTGGGACTGCAAAGATACGAATTTTTTTTGTATCTTCGCAAATTCAGAATAAAATAAATTTGTCAAGTTAATGAATGATTTCTATGTCGCTAGTCGTGAACAACTTCGCAAGGCTGTCGGCCAGCCCTTATTCGTCATTCCGTGCATACACAACACTTCCTCCAACGGCCCAAGCGTCGCATATTGGGTGGATACAGACCGCTGCTTTTCTGTTTTTTGAAGCAGCAAAACAAGCGTCTGATGCCTGTTTGTTTAGCAAGTGAAATTCGGAAGGTGCGCGAAAAGTCGAGCAACAATTCCATTGTCCACTATTCTTGTGGCACATTGCGCAGGCAGCTGGGCAGTTTGCCGATTCGGCGGTGGTGCGCTACGCAGGCACAACATTTGCCATGGCGGGGGCAGTCTTTAGGACAAGGGCAGTCGATGGCTTCAGGACTGTGTTCGCATACGGGCTTGATGATAGGGTTGTCGTTCATGATATTGATAGGATTTTAATAGTGAAACGTAATATAATAAGTTTGATGGATTACGTTGACAACATATATCACGCTGCATTTGAGAATATTGTCGTTCTCCATCATCCCAAATTCCAATTGCAAAGTTACAACAATTTCCAGTCCCCTCCAAATTTTAAATTCTTATTGGAACTTAGGACCCCGACGAGTTGACTGCGTCGTTCGGCTTCAAATCACGATAGGCTCATGCCCTGTTGCAGGGAAGTAACGTTCCATCAAATCCCTGACTGACAATTTGATGAAGCACGTTGCTGTGCCGTCCGTACAACAGTACGAATCTGACTCCAGCACCTCATGGTCCAGCACAAAGGTCACATCCTTGGCCGACTCCAAGCAAGCACTCAGCACCGTGGTGGCACCATGTTCCACTCCTGCTATTTCCTGCAACTTCTCAGCCGAGGCAAACGACACACGGGAAATCCCCAAAGCGCCACAGAAATCCTTAGTCACAAAGGGCTTATCGTCACGTGTGGCGAAAATATAGAACTTCGTCTGCTGGCGATTACACACAAACACCGTCTTTACAATACGGCCACCTATACCCGCATTTATATTTTGGCAATCTTCCATGGTGATGCCGGGGTCGGTATCAACACGCTCGAAAGCAATGCCCAAAGATGATAATATACTATACACTTTCTCCTGCAATGGCGACTTAAAGGCAGCAGGAGCCGTTGTCATTTTCTCACTAACGTAAAACATCTGTATAATTATTTCAGTCGGCCTAATGAGCAAGAAAGCAATTGTCCATTGTCGTCATAAAGATGCAATCCGTTACCCTCACAATAACGCCAGGATTTGCATTCTGCGCACTGACCCTTCTTAGCCCACGAGCGATCGCGATAGGGTTGGAACTTATTTTCCCACACCTCCCAAAGATTATCCCGATAGATATTGCCCTGATGCAGATTGCTGCGAATGCTGGTGCAACCCGAAATTGAACCATCACATAAAACCGATGCCACCTCGATTCCGGCACGACAATAATAGTAATTGTCCCGTACCTCACGCTCGTATGGGCCGAGATAGCCTTCACAAGCATAGTTACAAACGATACGACCTTCCTGCCTTGTGCGCTTCACAAAATCCAGCACCTCACGGAACTGCCCATTGCTCAACTGTAGCTCAGGATCATTGGCCGCACGTCCCATGGGAAAGATAGCAAAGATACGCCAACGCTTGCAACCCAAAGAAATAAGATGCTCCTTTATTTCATTAAGCTGACCAATATTGCGCGGATTAACGCAAGTGACAACATCCCAAAGTAAATCGGGAGTCTGTCCCAACAATCGAATCGCATTGCTAGCACGTTCAAAACCGCCTTTCGTCTGTCGCATCCAATCGTGTTCCTCATGCATGCCATCTAAGCTAATTGCTATTGAATGCATGCCGCTACACAGCAAACTTTCCAGTCGGTCTTTGGTTAGCAGATAACCATTGGACACCATTCCCCAAGGATATCCACGACGATACAGCTCCAGACCACAGGCATCAATATCTTGCCGCAAAAGGGCCTCTCCTCCAGTAAATATCACAAATACTTTATGGGGATCAACATGAGGTGTGATATCGTCAATGGCTTTAAAAAAAACTGTGGCCGGCATATCTGGCGTGGTAGTGCTTACTTTGCAATCGCTACCACAATGGCGACAATGCATATTACACCTCAGCGTACACTCCCAAAAGAGTGTACGCAGCGGATGTAATTGGGCTTGATTATGGCGATACTGTCGCCATAATTCCTTCTTTAAAAAACTCACTATTATTTTAATTATTTCTCGTCAACGGTGATATCCACGTCTTTCTCGCGAGAGCCCTGATACCAACCTTCGCGCTGATTCACCTGATCTTCGGGGGTAAAACGCAGCTCGATCATCTGACTTTCAAAAAGACCGCCTTTCTCACCATTCACGTCACGAACCATCAATCGCTGAGTATCCAGCGGGACATCCTTCACCGTAGTCCGAAATTCACCCTGAGCATTGGTTGTGTCGGCTACTTCATTCAGATAAGACTGCACATTTTTATTGTCCTCCATCATGTGTTCAGGGTCAATATCAATGGTGGAATTGAGAAGAACTACTTGCATTCCCTGAACAGGATTGCCCTTTGCATCAATGACTCGACCTTTTACTACATAATCCATAGTGGGGACGCCATACATTAATGCGATCTCGTTACGCGGCTTGGTATCGTCAATCTGCGATTCATCAGTTCCTCCTTGAGCAACTTCTTTACTCGAATGGCAAGCCGACAAGCCCAAGGCTCCCATTGCCGTAACGAGAAGCCAACTCTTCACTTTCAAAAAACGTATTTTCATATTATAGCTATAAATATTTGTTTTAGTAACGCATTTTTTCATCCATTATTGCGTGATAGACCTTAAAAATTCATTTAACATTGTAATAATCAATAAAAAAGTGTATTTTTGCAATTGGTATTATGCGCCAAACAAATCCCCAGTCAATTAAATCTCAAATCATTATAGAATATTTCATCATGCATATACGAAATTCCCAAACACACATCATTCTCATTTGCTGCCTCCTAGGTCTCTTCCTATCTTCACCTAGCGCATACAGTCAAAAACTTACCCCATCTCAAGCAGCCGAAGCTGTCATCAACCGATTCACACAAGGCCAAGTGTCGGTAAACGTATCTGTCAAGACAGACAACAATCACCCTAAATTTTCTTACTTCTCTCGTCACGACACCATTTTCATACAGGCCAATAGTCCGGTGGCAGCCTGCCGAGGATTCTATCAATGGGCAAAATCGAAACATGCAGGCATATCTTGTTGGAGTGGTAAACGGTTTGTGCGGCCCAACGACCTCACTACTCCACTCACAACTGTGACATCGCCTTTTCTTAATCATCAATATTTCAATGTTGTGACTTACGGATACACTATGCCTTATTGGGACACTACACGTTGGGAGCAAGAGTTGGACTGGATGGCCCTCCATGGCATTGATATGCCGTTAATGCTGCTGGCTCAAGAAGCAGTCTTTCGTGAAGTCTTTCTGGACATGGGACTTACCGACGATGAGCTTGACGAATGGGAGGTTGGACCGGCTCACCTGCCATGGATGCGAATGGGCAACATAAGTGGCAATAGTTTTGATGGTCCGCTTGGCAAAGAATGGCACCAGCAGCAACTGCGGCTGGCCCAGTTTGTCATCACCCGCATGCGGCAGCTCGGCATGACGCCCATCTGCCCCGCTTTTAGCGGATTTGTGCCGCCCGCCCTGGCCAAGCACTATGATATCCAACTTGATACCACCGGCTGGGACTGGGTACCCAACCAGTGCCGCAACTACCGCATCCGCCCAGACCATCCCCTTTTCTCCGAAATTGGCACCCGATTTATCCAATGTTGGGAGAAGCATTTTGGCAAAAACACCTACTACCTAAGTGATTCATTCAACGAAATGGCCATTCCTACCGATACCATACTTATGTCCCTCTATGGTGAAACTATCTACAATAGCATCCACCAGGCAAATCCCGACGCCGTATGGGTAATGCAGGGATGGACGCTCGGCTACCAGCGCGGGCAATGGGGCAACGGCATCTTCGAGGCACTCACCCGTAATGTGCCACAGGGCAAGTTTTATCTGCTTGATATGGCCACTGACTATAACTGTTGTTTTTGGAAGAACAGCTTCAACTGGGACTATTACCATGCCTTCAACGGCCAGCCGTGGGCGTGGTCGGTGATTCCAAATATGGGTGGCAAGACGGTCTATACCGGTGTGCTGGACCACTACGCCAACGGCCGCCTGCAGGCCTTCAACTCGCCCAACAGAGGAAACCTCGTCGGCTACGGCATAGCACCCGAAGGATTGGAAAACAACGAGCTGATATACGAACTCCTGTGCGATGGAGGCTACCTGGCCGAGGACTCGGTGATAGATGTGGACCAATGGCTGGAGGACTATGTCCATTGCCGCTACGGATTTCCCGTAACCAGCCTGACAAAGCTCTGCAAGGACCTATACAACTCCGCCTACTCCAACTTCCGCGATCATCCACAGTTCGGCTGGCAGGTGCGCAACAACATCACCGGCCACGGCGCTACCGGACTCGACTCGACATTCTACCGCAATGCGAAGCAGCTGTGCCGGTTCATTTGGGGGCTACCCGAAATTTATTACGCACTCGATTCGGCGGCAGCCGCCATGTATTTGGCAGACTACATCGAGATTGCATCGCTTTATATTGCCGGGAAAATCGAAGACATCAACGACCGCATTCTGGACTATACGCAGCGAGGTCTGCCGTCTTTGGCATTGCAGAAACTTGACACGCTGGAGGCCATCATGCTCGACCTCGACAGTCTTTTATCGTTCCACCCTTTGCACCGACTCGACCGATGGGAATATGAGCTTGCTTTTGGCAATTCCGACCCCCGCCACCAGCAGCGCAACGCCATCAACGCCCGCAGACTGGTCAGCGTATGGTATGGCAACCACCAGCAAGACGAGCCGGTCAACGATTACAGCTGCCGCCTATGGTCGGGACTCATTCGCGACTACTACTTGCCGCGACTCCTCGGTACCTGGCACAAGAAAATCGAAGGCACCGAATTCAACCAGATAGCTTTCGAGAACGCCTTTGTCAATGCTGCACCAAGCGCTCCCAACCACCAGAGTTTATCCGGCAACCGGTCTAACAAATTAAAATTCATTTATTTTGTGCATAAGCTCATGGAAAGAGCCAAACTTAATTGCGACCAACAGCAGTAATCATGCCGATTTAAGCGTTCACCTTTGGTCCTCGGCTTATTTTATCGACTCCTGCTGTGTGCGGACGCTTTCAGCATGAATCTTCTCGAAGATTTCTTTAACAAAATCGCTATCCAAACCTAGCTGGGAAGCCAATTCCAAACGCTGCGTCAACACCCAATCCCAACGTTTGGGCTGAAACACGGCCATATTGCTGCGCTCTTTCACGTCAGCAATTTTCACAGACACACTCAGCCTCTCTTCTAGCAGATGCAACAACTGATCATCAATCTGATCAATCTGGCCTCGAAGAAGGCGAAGCTCCTCATCAATCACAATATCTTCGGTACTACGCAGCACCAAACTATTCAACAAAAGTTTGAAATCATCAGGATGCAGCTGCTGATACGAATCAGTAAGCGCAACACTAGGTTGGGGATGAACCTCCATCATCAGACCGTCGAAACCCAAGTCTAAAGCAGTTTGAGACAATTGTTGTAATGGCTCTCTACGGCCAGCAATATGGCTAGGATCACAAATAATCGGAATCTCTGGCATAGCTCGACGCAATTCAATAGGCACCTCCCAAAGCGGAGCATTACGATAACCCGAATTCTTATATAAATCAAAACCGCGATGAATAGCCCATACATTAGTAATCCCTTCATTAAGGAAACGTTCGATAGCACCCATCCACAATTTCACATCCGGACTCGGTGCATTCTTTACCATTACTGATATCTCACTACCTCGCAATGCCTCTGCAAGTTCTTGTACCATGAAAGGGTTGGCAGTAGTTCTTGCGCCAATCCATACAGCCTGAACACCATATTTCAAAGCCAATACAATATGCTCAGGTCGGGCTACTTCACAAGCAAATCTAACACCCTTATATCTCTCTTCACTTTTTAGCTCACACATCCATTGCAAAGCCTCTTCTCCCAAACCCTCAAAGCCACCTGGACGAGTACGAGGTTTCCATACTCCACATCGAATCATAGATACCTTCGAAAGTTGTTGTAGCGATTCCACAATCGAGAACAACTGTTCACGACTTTCAACACTACAGGGACCTGCAACGACAAAGGGTTCTTTTACTTTCATAATAAAAGAACGAAGAAATAGACAAATTATTATTCCTGCAATTAAACAAAAGTAAGAAAATAAAAAAGGCGCGTTTTAAATAAAACGCGCCTAAATTTTCTTAAGGATGAAATTATTCAGCCGTCTCGGGAATAACTGAGACATAAGAACGATCCTTCTGACCTTTCTTAAACTGAACAGTACCGTCAACCAGAGCATAGAGAGTATGGTCTTTACCCATACCAACGTTCTGACCAGGGTTGTGGACGGTGCCACGCTGACGGATGATGATGTTACCAGCAACACAATGCTGACCACCAAAGATTTTAACGCCTAAACGTTTGCTTTCGGATTCACGACCGTTACTGGAACTACCGACACCTTTTTTGTGAGCCATAATATAATGTTTTTAAAAGGTTTTACACTACTTGAATTAATTGATGCTATCGATCTTGATCTGAGTCAGATAGTCGCGATGGCCATTCATTTTCTGGAAACCCTTACGACGGATTTTCTTAAAAACCAAAACCTTGTCACCTTTGAGATGACGAAGAACGGTTGCCTTTACACTAGCACCAGCAACATAAGGTTGACCAACCTGAATGTTACCGTCATTGTCTTTAAGCATCACGGTGTCAAAAACGACTTCGCTACCCTCTTCATTCTGAAGGCGGTTAACAAAGACCTTCTGATCTTTAGCGACCTTGAATTGCTTTCCAGCGATTTCTACAATTGCGTACATTTGTTGATAATTTATTTTGTTTGAGTTATTTAAATCAATTTTCAAGGCAAATTATTGCCACAAATCGGATTGCAAAGATACGAACTTTTTCCGACATAGCCAAATATTTTTTCAAAAAAATCCAAATAAATGTAATTCTAAAAGTTGGAAGAAACTATCCCCCTAAAACATGGCCAAGACTGAGCGGAATAAGTACTGCAACAAGGTATAAGCAAACACACGCCCACACTCCCGG
>JAKSMO010000038.1 GCA_024400545.1 Bacteroidales bacterium
CAGTGGGTCTTGGTGCTTCCGCTATCAGCCAAAAGAAACATAACTAGAATTATGAATTATGAGTGATGATTTATGAGTTTTTGATCGGTGAGTTATGAATTATGAGTTCTTGTATTCTCTCTAGTGGTGGCTGATGAAGTCGAGGATTGCCTCTTTGTCGGAACTGAAGGTGAAGCAGCTTACCACCACGGCATAGTTTTCGGGATCCACGCAGAAGGGATAGGCTTCTTTGAGGAATTCCTTCTTGTTGGAGTCGAAGTCGAACTCTTGTGCCAGTCGCAGGATGTGGGCTGCCAGCAAGCTGTGGTTCTTGACATAGTTCATGGCCAGCTTCTCTCGCGTAGAGTCGAATCGCTCGTTTTTCAGGGCAGCCACCATTTGGTCCACTTCTTGGTCGGAACAATGCTGCACCACATGCACCTCGGGCTGGTGCATCACGGGGCGCTCCATCGGGTTGGGCACCTGCATCTGCTGTGCTATCTGCTCAGGCAGAATCAGTTCCACTCTGCTGTGTTTGCGGTCGAAGCGCACACGGCATTCCTCGCGGCGGTTCGCAATGCGGATGGTTGCCATCGTAATCTTGTCCTCGGGCGAGGTAAGCACAACATAAACGTCGTGCATGTCATAATCCAGGTTGTCCACCACTACCTGCTGCTGCGGGTTGCGGTTGACCCGGTCACCATCGACATACACCACAAAGCGCTCACCCATTGAGGCGGTGAGAACAAGCGTGGCTTTTTCGACGGGCACGGGGCGCTGTGAGCGGTGGGGACGCTGAGAATCGTGGGGACGCTGCGCCAAGGCAGCTACGCCAAGCAGAAGGATCAGGGCGTAAAGGATAAGCTTTTTCATAGTAATCCGTTTTTAGTAAAGTATTGAATTTAAATTAGTTATTATTATGTTCTTTATACTATTGGAGCCATTTGTCTTGCTCCTTAATTTCTGGAGCAAAAGTACAAACAATCTTGGAGGGAAAACCCAGAAATCTCCCATATTTTTACCCTAATCTCCCATATTTTTACCCTAATCCCCCATATTTTTACCCTATAGCACCAAATACATGACAATAATACTTTTAGCTATTACCCTTTTAGAGGTATAATTTCAGCATCAATTCTGCCAAAGAGTATATCGATATACTTATATACCGATATACTTGATATACCCATACACCCCCACAACCCATACACCCTCACAACCCAATAAACTCATAACCCCATAAACCTATAACCCAATAACCTCATAAACTTATAAACTAAATAATCCCGATGATATCGTTGATGTCGTCAATCTTGTGGCGCTGGCAGTAGTCCTGCAGACCCTCGACAATCTTGACGGTGACGGTGGGGTCAACAAAGTTGGCGGTGCCCACCTCGATGGCTTTGGCACCGGCCATGAGGAATTCGAGTGCATCGTTGGCACAGCTGATGCCGCCCAAACCCACTACGGGAATCTGCACAGCATGAGCTACTTGCCACACCATGCGCACAGCTACGGGTTTGACACAGGGGCCACTCAGGCCGCCAGTGATGGTGCTGAGGTAGGGACGCTGACGCTCGACATCAATGGCCATGCCCAACATGGTGTTGATTAGCGAGACACTGTCGGCACCAGCCTGCTCCACAGCCTTGGCAATATCTACAATGCTGGTGACATTGGGCGTGAGCTTGACGATGAGGGTCTTGCCATAGACCTTGCGCACCTCGCTGACCACCTGGGCTGCCATCTCGGGATTGGTGCCGAAACCCATGCCGCCCTTCTTCACATTGGGGCAGCTGATATTGAGCTCGATGCCGGGGATGTTGGGCAGCTCGTTGATCTGCTCGGCCACGCTGCAATACTCCTCGATAGAAGAGCCGCTAACGTTGACAAGTATGTTGGTATCAATATCTTTGATGCGGGGATAGACCTGCTTGCAGAAGTTCTCTACGCCCACATTCTGCAGACCTACGGCGTTGAGCATGCCGGAGGGAGTCTCGGCCATGCGGGGGTAGGCATTGCCCTGGCGACGCTCACCGGTGGTGCCCTTCACGATGATGCCCCCAAGGCGGGTAAGGTCAATGAAATCAGCAAATTCCTCGCCGTAGCCAAAAGTGCCGGAGGCCGTCATCACGGGATTTTTAAGAGTGATATTATGTATCTTAGTTTCTAACTTTGCCATAATGTATATATTTAAGAATCATTGGGGAGGCTTCGCCCCCAGAAACTCTTAATTATTAATTCTTAATTATTAACTATTCAATTCCCATCCATTTTTTGAGTTTCAGTGCGTCGAACACCGGGCCTTCCTTGCACACGCACTTGTGGCCCTCGTCGGTGTCGGTCACACAGCAGAGGCAGGCGCCGATTCCGCAGGCCATCATATTCTCAAGCGACACCTCGCAGTCCACGCCCTTCTCCACGGCATAGCGGCCCACGGCCTTCATCATGGGGGTAGGGCCGCAGGTGCAGATGTGGTCGTAGTTTGCTCCAAACTGCGAATGTTGCGTCACCATACCTTTTTCGCCCAGGCTGCCGTCCTCGGTAGAGATGAGCAACTTGCCGTAAGGTTCAAAGGCCTCGCGCACGGGGATGAGATCCTTGGTGCGGCCACCCAGCAGGATGGTGGGCTCTACGCCCTTGGCCTTGTAGCATTTGGCCAGATACAGCAGCGGAGCGATACCGGCACCACCGCCTACGAGCAAGGGGTTCTTGCCCTCTACGGCAAAGCCGTGGCCCAAAGGATAGATGAGGTTGAGGGTGTCGCCCTCCTGAAGGGTTGCCAGTTGGCGGGTGCCCTTGCCCACCACCTGGATGAGCAGCGTGAGGGTGTTCTCGGCGGGGTTCACGTCATGGATAGAAATGGGACGGCGCAGCATCACCTCGCGGTTGTTGCGCACCTCCACTTCAACAAACTGTCCGGCAGCAATCTCGGGGAGCTGGCCGGGGTGGCGCAGTGTCAGGGCGAAATAGTGGTCGCCCAACTGTTCGCGCCTTACAATAGTAAAGTCGGTAATATGTTTCATTGTCAATTATTTTTTCAAGTCAAAACAACTATCAACTGGTTTATTATCTATAATTTATGAATAAATTATGCCGAGCAATAAACCAATTTTCAAATTGCAAATATACTACAATTGTTCGACATTTCCAAAAACAAACTGCCAACTGCCCAAAAAAAATGGCTGTCGGCTAATGGTCTTTGGTTTTTGCTCCGGAAGTCGGTGATTTGCTCCCGCCCCCAAGCCCGAAGCAAGTCCCAAGCAAGCCCCTCGTAAGCCTCACCGGAGGGGTGGCCGAGCAGGGTAGGCCGCGGATTCGGCACATTGGCAGGTAGTGCTGGGCGCAGAGCACTTACTACAGGCGAGTAAACGTTCACAGAAATTACTAAAAAAATATATAGAACCTAATTTATTAGGTAAAAATCAAAAAAATGCGTATCTTTGCATCCGATTTCCACGCGAGATGTGGAATGGCGCTACAGAAAGCATTTGTACGATTTGGAACAAAAATCGCCAATTCTTGAACCAAAGAAATCGATACTTATGCCTTTTGCTTGTTTGTATGTTATGGCCTGAGCCTTAGCATATTCCAAGCATAGGATTAGGTTTGTCGTTTTACTTTGGTGGGCGTTTGGCGATGCCTTGTTTCATATTACGATGCAACAGAGTTCTATGCTTTCTTTGTGTCCATAAGAAACGCAAATTTTTTGCTTGGCAAGAACTCTACAGGCACAAATAATACTAAAACAAACAATATGAAAAAGAAACTTTTCATTTGTGCTCTGCTGCTGGCCATTCTGGGTTCGGTATCCCTTGTCGGCTGCCAGAAAGAGTCTGATGGTATCCCCACCACCATCCGCATCACCCCCGACAAAACCCATTATCAGACCGGCGTCGTGCTTTGGGATGCTGGCGACCAGATTGCCGTTATCCGAGGCATCAGCAGCGACGACAACCTGTTCCGCCCGTTTGATATTGCCAGCTCCAGCGTAGGCTCGTCCGAGGGCGTCTTCTCCGGCACCGTCACCGTCACCGAGGGCAACTACCATGTGGTCTATCCCTACGAGGCCGACAACCTGCCCACCGTGGATATGCAAGGCCTTCATCTTGTGGCCGTAAAGCCTGTGCAGACCCTTGCTCACGGCACCTTTGGCTCGGGCGACAATGTGTGCGTAGGCGTTAGCGAGAGCACCGATGTATATATGCAGAACCTGGGCGGCCTGCTCAAGATCCGCCTGCAGGCAGATGCCACCCTGGCCGCTATCCGCATCACCGACAACGACGGTCAGAAGCTTGCCGGCCCGGCCACCGTGTCGCTCTATGGCGAGGACCGACTCAGTATCCAGTTCGATGCTTCCGCCACCAGCACCATCACAGCCAATGCCCCTGCCGGCGGCATCGACATCCGCAAAGGCGAAACCTTCTATGTCGTAGTGCCTCCCATCACGTTGCACAACTACACCATCACCCTTGTGGATATCAACGGACTGGAAAGTTACCAGACATACACCGGCCAGGATCATGTGGTCAACCGCCTGGATGTGAAGACCATCGACCTTGCTCCCACCGTGTTTTTCGATCCCAACAATGCTATGGTTTACAGCACCAATGATGCTAGCAATAATCTGAGCACCCAAATCGATGCAATAGCAGCGGCCAACCATACTACTGCTTCTATTGTTCGTCAACAGAATGGAAGTTGGAAGGCCATATTTGCTGGTATTATTACCAGTATTCCATCTTATGCTTTTTCTAACTGCTCTACCCTCACAGCCATTACTCTCCCTAATACGATAACTGCGATTAGCTCGTATGCTTTTAAGAATTGCGTTAACTTAGCCACATTACAACTTCCTAGTAGTTTAAGGTCGATGGGTAATGGCGCATTTGAATACTGTTCGTCTTTGAGACGTGTTGATATACCCAATGGTATTAGTGGGATTCCATTAGATGCGTTTTATCGTTGTTCTAGTCTGAATACGGTAGTTATCCCAAGTAGTGTGACTGTGCTTCGTGATGACGCATTTGGCTCTTGCTCTTCGCTAACAACAGTTTATTGCTTGGCTGTTACGCCTCCATACCTTACCGATGAACCTTTTTACCGTTCATACCCTTCCAGGCTGTATGTTCCCGAGTCAAGCGTAAGCCGTTATCGCGCAAGTGCCTGGGCTGATTTGTTTAACAGCTCCAGTCAGATTCAGGCCGGTTCTCCATCTAAATAATTTCGCCCTATGAAAAAGCTAGTGTATCAGCCGCCCCAGGTGAAGGCTGTGGCCTTCAGGGTGGAGAGTGGTTATCTGAATTCCATACGTGGCATGGGCACCGAGTTGTTCAACCACCCCAATGCCCGTGGTATCGAGATGTTTAACCATCCTAATGCCCGTGGTATGGACTCGTATTCCGACCCCTATGGCTCGGGCAATGAGTCGTTCTTTGGCGACATCTTTTGATAGCCGTAATGCCATACACAGGGGGCATCCGTTCTGGGCTCTATGCCCCCATCCAATCCTAACCCATCGCCGCTTGGCAGGAGCGCAGCAAGCGGTATAGTATTTATAATTAACATTATGCGTATCAATCATATAGTGTGGAGTGTGCTGTCGGCAGCCTTGATGCTGGCCACCTTTGCCAGCTGCCAGAAAGAGGCCGAAGGTATACCTACCACCATACATATTGTGGCGGATAAGACCCACATCCAGGCCGGGCAGGTGCTGTGGGATGCTGGCGACCAGATTGCCGTGATCCGTGGCATGAGCCAACCCGGTAATATCTTCCAACCCTTCAACATCGGTCCCGAGTGCGTCGGCACCTCCAATGGCGTATTCTCCGGCAGCGTTACCGGCACCGAGGGCAACTACCATGTGGTCTATCCCTACGACCCCGACAACCTGCCCACCATAGATGCCAATGGGCTGCACCTGGTGGCTGTGAAGCCAGAGCAGACCCTCGTTCACGGCACTTTTGGCCGTGGTGACAACGTGGCCGTGGGTCTAAGCGAGAACACCTCGGTATATCTCCAAAACCTGGGCGGACTGATGAAGGTGTGCGTACATGGCAATTTCAACCTCACCGAAATACGCCTCACCGACAACGGCGGCCAGCCTTTGGCCGGCCCGGCCACCGTGCCGCTTTATGGCCTGAATCGACTCTCTATCCATTTTGACGACGATGCCACCAGCACCATCGTGGCGCGCCCCGCCGGAGGCAGCATAGCCATCCACGGCTGCGACACCTTCTATATCGTGGTGCCACCCATCACCCTCACCAACTACACCATCACCCTGGTGAGAGACGACGGTTGGGAAAACTCGCTGGTGTTCAACCAAGAAGTATATACCGTCAGCCGTTCGCAGGTCAAGACCAAAGATGTTACGCCCAGCGTATTCCATCCGGTAAATGAACTTCTCTATCGCACCAACGATGGCGATGACCTAGATGAATGTATTGCAAACGTTGCTCGGGCCAACAATACCAGTGTCGAGGCTATACAATCCCTCTCCGATGGCTGGTGGCAAGCCTCATTTGCTGATACTATTAGTACGATTCCAGAATCCTCAGGTACGGGATTCGGAAATCTAACGAATCTTACGGATATAATAATTCCCAATAACGTTGTCGGGTTAGGTCCATATGCGTTTCAAAATTGCACGAATTTAACTTCGGTTGTTTTGTCCGAAAATCTTACTGAGATACCAACTTCTGCGTTTGAAGAAACTGGCCTGCGGTCTATTGTGATTCCTGAGGGTGTTACTCGTATTGGCCAATGTGCATTTATGAATTGTAGAAGTTTGACTACCGTTACTCTCCCCAATACACTCACCGATGTCTCATCTACGATTTTTTATGGAGATATTTATCTGAGTGAAATCAATATACCAACTGGTTTGACGCAAATTTCAGATTTGATGTTTTACAATTGTACTCTTTTGACATCAATAAACCTTCATGAGGGTATAACTCGCATAGGTCATGATGCATTTGGTTATTGTCAAAGTTTGGCTTCATTGGTAATTCCCGAAAGTGTTACATCTATTGGTAGAGAGGCGTTTCGTAATTGTTCCGGCTTAACTTCGGTTGTGATAAAAGGATGTCCTAATATCCTTGCAGAATGCTTTATGGGCCATGTATGCCAAGAATGGACCATATTGTCCAGAACACCACCAAGGCTTGTCCCAATATACCGCAATAACAACTATAATATTCCTTATATGGACCAGTTTAGAACAAGTATATCGAGACCGATAAATCTGCATGTTCCAAGTGGTTGTGCACAGGCTTATCGTGATGCCGAGTATGAAGCCGGCTGTAGATATACAACATGGTTTACGAATATCGTTGATGATGCCACTCCGTCGAAGTAAGGACAGTCTGATTTTTATCAATCAATCATCAATATCAGGGTCGGCCATAGTGCTGGCCCTTTTTTATTTTCTGACATCATGTCCGTTTTTTTGACACAATCTTACCTCCGCTGTAGCTCCAGTGTAGCTCCACTCGTGGAACATGGCACAAAACGATGTTTCACAGGTGGTAAGCCGTTGGTAGGGTGGAGGTATGAGAGTTGACGAAGATACTTTTTTTTCATTATTCCGCCCACTTTTCGTATCTTTGCAATTTTGAAATAACGAAAAGAGATCTATGGAACTGCCTTCAACAACTTTGGCTCAGGCCGTCGAGGCTCTTGCCTCTCTGCCTGGCGTAGGCAAACGCTCGGCATTGCGTTTTGCCCTGCATCTGCTCAATCAGCCACCCGAAGAGGTGCAAGAATTGGCAGACTCGATAAGTAAGCTGACTACGGATATTAAGTATTGTCGTATATGCCATAGTATCAGCGATGAAGACTTGTGTCCGATATGCTCCAGCCCGAAAAGAAACCAAAGCATTGTGTGCGTGGTGGAGAACATTCAGGATGTGATGGCCATTGAGAACACACAGCAGTATCGCGGTTTGTACCATGTGCTGGGCGGCGTGATTTCGCCTATTGACGGCATAGGCATCCGCGACTTGAATATTGCCTCGCTGATAGACCGTGTGCGCGAAGGAAATCCGAGTAGGGTGGAGGAGGTGATTCTGGCCCTGCCAACCACCATGGAGGGCGACACGACAAATTTTTATCTCAACAAGCAGCTGCAGCCCCTGGGGGTGAAGGTGACCACCATAGCCCGCGGCGTGGCCATTGGCGACAACTTGGAGTATGCCGACGAGATTACGCTGGGGCGCTCCATACTGCACCGCATACCTTTTGATAAATTCTAATATATTGATTCCATGATAAGAAGAACATTATTTTGTATTGCCATGGCAATCTTTGTCAGTTTGATTGCTTGCAGCTCGAATGTGGCTGAAGAAGTGACAGAAGATACAGTAGCACCCCAGGACACTATAATCACCGAGGAACAGCTGCGCCTGGATATTGGCGAATTGTTGCTGGTGGGTTTTCGCGGCACTAGCATCAACGAGAAGAGTCATATTGTAAGAGACATTCAGGAATACCATGTAGGTTCGATCATCCTTTTTGAATACGACGCCCCCACAGGCACCCGTCATCGCAACATACAGTCGCCGAGTCAGATCAAGCAATTGTGCCACGATTTGCAGCAGTATGGTCAGGGTCGACTGCTGATAGGCGTTGACCAGGAGGGCGGCAATGTGGCCCGACTGCGGTCGGTGGATGGTTTTCCCACCACACGGTCGGCCCAGGCCACGGCCAAAGAAGGAGCCGACGCTGTGCGGGCCAATGCCAAGATTGTGGCGCAGGAACTGGCCGAGGCCGGCATCAACCTCAACTTTGCCCCCTGCACCGATGTGAATGTAAATCCTGCCTGTCCGATTATCGGCAAATTGGGGCGCAGCTTTTCGGCCGACCCCGTTGAGGTGGCCGATTTTGCCCGTATATGGATCGACGAGCAGCGGGCCAAAAAGGTGGTTTCTTGTTTGAAACATTTTCCGGGTCATGGCAGCGCCATGGGCGACACCCATGCCGGACTGGTGGATGTGACAAAGACATGGAAGGAGGTGGAACTTGAGCCGTACCGCATATTGATAGAAAATAATGATATCGACATGGTGATGGTGGCCCATGTGATCAACCAGCAGATGGGCGACAAGCTGCCGGCATCCCTTTCGCCCCTGGTGATAAAAGAGAAGTTGCGTAAGGACCTTGGTTTCAAAGGTGTGGTGGTGACCGACGACTTAGCTATGGGCGCCATTTCGCGCCAGTATGGTTTTGAAGAGGGTATCAAGATGGCCCTGCTGGCAGGCTGCGACCTGCTGTGCCTGTCGAACAATGGTGGCGGCACTTACGACCCCGAAATGGTGCCCCGTGCCGTGAAGGCCATCCTTCGTTTTGTTGACAATGGCGAGCTATCGGCCCAGGATATCCATGCTTCGGCAGAGCGTGTGCGAGAATTAAAAAAGAAATATAATGTTAACTAATATGAAAAAAGTTTTTGTTGCTCTATTTGCCGCCCTCAGCCTGATGGTGGCATGTGAAAAAGACCCTGTTACGCCCGATACTCCGGACAACCCTGACGCACCTGCATCGGTGGATGGCATCACCCCCTATGGCGCTGTGGATGCCTTGTTTTCGGTAAGTGCTAATAAGAAGGTGCAGTTCTCAATGGGTAACCTGCAGTATCGTGCCACTACCGACACTTGGCGCTTTGCCGAAAACCAATATGACCGAGTGGGGGCCGACAACGAGAATATCTCGGAGTTTTATCCCGGTTGGATCGACCTTTTTGGCTGGGCTACAAGTGGCTGGGATTGTGGAAACACATATTATAAGCCCTACGACTTTTACTTTGTGGATGATTATGAGCAAGCCGACGGCTACGGTCCACTGCCTCCGAGAGATTACGACCTGGTGGGCGAATATGCCAATTGCGATTGGGGTGTGTATAACGCCATTTCGAATGGCGGCAACACTGCCGGCATGTGGCGCACGCTGACAATTGAGGAATGGAGCTACTTGTTTTGTGCCCGTCCCCAGGCCAGCAGCAAATATGGTGTGGCCTGCATTGAGGGGGTTAATGGCATAGTGCTACTGCCCGACACCTGGGAACTGCCCGAAGATTGCACTTTTGCCCCCGGTATGGGTGCTGGCGACGGCCGCGAATACTTTGCTCGCAAAAACAGCTACACCAAGGAGCAGTGGGTGAAGATGCAGACCCATGGCGCCGTGTTTCTGCCCGCAGCAGGTGTGCGCGAACTGCTGGAGGTGAACTATGTGAATGAGATTGGCCGCTATTGGTCGGTGACTCGTTGCTTCGACAAGCCGCTCTATGAGGAATGGTGCTCCTATTCAATCTATTTCCAGAGCGATGTGCTGCTTGAAACTGAGTTTAATAACCCCCGTGAATACGGTCGTTCGGTCCGTCTGGTCCACGATATCTGATTTTTATGCCACAACCACAAGACAAACAATCCTTAATCCATCAGGCACAGGAGGGATTCAGTGCCTTGATGGATGCTTTGAAAAATGCCGATAAGTCGGCTTTGGAGACTAATTTCCTGCCCAAGGAGACCAAAGCCAAGTGCACCACCTTTGAGCAAGGCGAGAATATGCGCGATGTGCTTACACATATATATGAATGGCAACTGTTGCAAGTGGCCTTTGTGGAAAACATATGCAAGGGCGAGCCCAAGGACTTTATTCCCGACCCCTACCGCAAGAACTACAAGGAGATGGACGAGGTGAACCGTCTGCGCCATCAATCTACTAGTTTTGATAAGGCTGTGTCGCTTCTGCAAGAAACCCACCCTAAAATGATAGCGCTGATGGAGAGTTTCACCGACGAAGAACTCTTTGGCAAAAAGGTGTTCAAGGTGACCTATACCACTACGATGGCAGCCTATTTCGTGAGCGTCACCCTTTCGCCATACAGCCAGGCCCTGAAGAGACTGAAGTCGCACCTGCGCTCTCTCAAAAAGAAATAATATGGATAGATACTCCTTCGACGCAGTAATCATTCGGAATGGCGATATGGATGCCGCATACGTGGAGGTGCCTTACGATATCAAGGCCATTTTTGGCAAAGGCCGCCTATTGGTTGATGCCACTTTTGACGGCTATGCCTATAGTGGCCAGATTGTGAAAATGGGCACTCCATGCTATATCATAGGCATTCGCAAAGATATCCGCAAGGCCATAGGCAAAACCTTTGGCGACACGGTGCATGTGGAATTTGAAGAAAGAGGGCATTAGCGGCCAAGGCCATCAGTTGCCATAATAGGTTATGATCTGGTCGAAAATAGGCAGGATCTCGTCGAGGGTGGTGGTGTTGACCATGGGTATGCGGAACTGCTTGAAGTCGCGCAGACCTTTGAAATAGCCACCATAGTGTTTGCGCATCTCAAACATAGCGGTGTGCTCGCCCTTGAACTCGATGGCGGCAAGCAGATGCTGGCGACACACGCTGACACGTTCCGAAACGGTGATTTCGCGTTCCGCCTCACCGCGGAGAAGGCGTTGTGTCTGTTCGAAAATCCAAGGATTGCCAATGGCTCCGCGACCAATCAGCACACCGTCAACGCCATATTTTTTCTTGGCCTCGATGGCCTGCTGCGGTGTGACGATATCGCCATTGCCAAAAATGGGGATATGCATGCGGGGGTTGTTCTTTACCTCGCCAATGAGAGTCCAGTCGGCCGAACCTTGGTACATCTGTGTCTTGGTGCGGCCATGGATGCTGAGGGCGGCAATGCCCACATCCTGAAGGCGTTCGGCAAGGTCAACGATGGGTTTGTCGTCGTGGTCGTAGCCCAGGCGGGTTTTCACCGTTACGGGGAGGTGGGCACGCTTGACCAGGGCTTCTGTAACGTGTAGCATTTTGGGAATATCTTTCAGAATACCGCTGCCGGCTCCTTTGCCGGCCACTTTGCGCACGGGGCAGCCCCAGTTAATGTCGATAAAGTCGGGCTGTTGGGCTTCCACAATTTCGAGGCATTGCAGCAGCTCATCCTCGTTGGCTCCAAAAATCTGGATGCCGAGGGGGTGCTGTGCTGAGGTGAAACGCATCTTGCGATAGCTCTTTTCGGCCTCGCGATTCAGGGCCTCCGAAGCAATAAATTCAGTGATAAGAAGGTCGGCCCCGAAGCTCTTGCAGAGTTCGCGGAAAGGTAGGTCGGTAATGTCGTCCATGGGCGAAAGACCAAGGACACAATATTTTCCAAAATCTAACGTTTTCATAATTACGACTGCAAAAATACGAATATTTTTAGAATAATGGAAAATAAGAAATTGTTGATTGACTATTGCGAGTATGATTCGTTGGCCGAGATGGAACCGCGCCACAGCCAACTGATGGAGGCTGCCATGCAGGCCACCACCACTGCCTATGCTCCCTATTCTCATTTTCATGTGGGTGCGGCAGTGATGTTAGCCGACGGGAGTATCGTCACCGGGTCCAACCAGGAGAATGTGGCCTACCCCTCAGGTCTTTGCGCGGAGCGCACGGCCTTGTTCAGCGCCTCAGCCCAAAAGCCAGCGCAGGCAGTGGAGGCAATAGCCATAGTGGGGCATTTCCAGGGCCAGTACACCGAGGCCTCACCCTGCGGAGCCTGCCGCCAAGTGATGGCAGAATATGAAACGAGATATGGCAACGAAATTACCGTGTTTTGCTATCTCAACGGAGGGCGAATTCGGAAGATTAAAGGGGTAAAAAGCCTTCTTCCGTTCGGTTTCGAGGCCGAATTGTAGATTTTTTATTCGTCGGCAACACGCTGTAGTACAGTGAAGTATATTTTTTGCTAAATATTTTTTGGCAAAAAAGTTTCGTACACTAAAAAATCTTTGTACCTTTGCACGCTTAAAAGTGCGTACAATTTATATAGAAAAATAATAAAAATAATAACAATATGGGAATTATTGGAAAAATCAGAAAAAACTCCTGGATAGCTGTTGCCATCGTCGGCATAGCCATCGTTGCATTCATTATCGGTGACCTCACCAAGAACCGTCAGGGTTATCCCGATATGGGCAAAATCAATGGACAGACTATCACCTACCAGCGCTTCAACGAACTTGTCGAAGAGATGGAGAACAACTACAAACGCCAGCAGGGTATTGCTCAGATTCCTGCTGAAACCGAGTATCAGATTCGCGAACAAGTTTGGCAGAATCTCGTTAGTGAGACCCTCACCGACGCTGAGTTTGAAAAACTTGGTCTTACCGTCAGCCCCGCTGAGGTTAGCGACATGTATGTGGGTACTTTTATCCATCCTTATCTGCGTCAGAACTTTACTGATCCTCAGACCGGCGTTTACAACACTCAGGCCATTCAGTACTATGTTGATAATTTCGAGAACCTCGACACCGCTCAGCGTTTGGATTGGGTAGAAATGGAAAAAGCAGTGAAGGCCGACCGTAAACAGCAGAAATATTCCGCTCTCATCGCTCGTGGTATGTATATGCCCAAGGCTATTGCCAGCCAGATTGCCGAAATGGGTGGCCAGCTCAGCAATGTTTGCGCTGTCAACTGCACCTACCAGTCTGTTCCCGATGGCGAAGTTACCCTCGAGGATAAAGACTATCAGAACTACTACAACCAGCACAAAGCTGAGTTCCGTCTCCGCGACGAGATGCGCGAAATCAACTATATCGTTTACCCCATCGTCCCCACTCAGCAGGATATGGCCGACATTCAGGCTAGCGTTGAGAAGACTTGGGAGGAATTCCAGACCATCGCTGCCGATGAGCTCACTTTCTTTGTAAATGCTGAAAGCGACCGCAACTACGACTCCACTTTCCGCAAGGCTAGCGAGTTCACCGCTCCTATGGACAGCGCTATCATGGCTGCTGGCGAAGGCTCTTTCATCAGCCCCCGTATCACTGGTCAGGAATGGATGATGGCCAAGGTGCTCAAGATTGAAAATCGTCCCGACAGCCTCCGTGCAAGTGCTATCTATATTTTTAATGATAGAGTTGGTGGCAACATCAGCCGTAACGACGCCGCTGCCAAGCAGCTTGCCGACAGTGTGCTGAATGTTGTTAAGGGTGGTGCCATGAGCTTTGAAGAAGCTGTGGCTCAGTTCTCCGACGATCCTCAGAAAGGTCAGACCAATGGCGATTTGGGCTGGCAGCTCGACGGCTACTATGGTTTCCTCAACGAAACCATGATCAATACTCCTGAAGGCGGTGTTTTCGTTATGCAGCACCCCAACGAGGTTGGCTACTGGGTTGTTAAAGTTACCGGCAAGACCGCTGCTCACCGCAAATATCAGGTGGCTGCCATCACCCGCGAGATTGTTGCTTCCGAGAAGACCTCCAGCAACATCTACAACGAGGCTAACCGCTTTGCCGGTCAGAATCGTACCTTTGCTGAGCTTACCGCTGCTGCTCAGTCCGAAAACCTCCAGGTCCGCAACGCTATGGTTGGTGCCATGCAGTATGGCATCGGTGGTGTGAACAATGCTCGCGAAATCATCAAATGGGCTTACGATGAGAAGACCGTCAAGGGCGACGTTGCTGCTCAGGTATTCCAGGGCGATGATATGTATATTGTAGCTTCGCTGAAAGACATCTACACTGTAGGTTATGCTAGCCTCGACCAGGTTCGTTCGATGATTGAAAACCAGGTTCGCATTGAGAAAAAAGCTGAGCTCCTCAAGGCTCGTCTCGAAGAGGCTAAGGGCAATGGCGACCTCAACGCTATCGCAGCTAAGATGAATGTTGCTGTTGACACTATCGACAGCGTGTCCTTCAACGACTACTATGTTGGCAAGTACGGCATGGAGCCCAAGATTCAGGGCGCTATCGCAGCCGCTCAGGCCAACCAGGTTGTAGGCCCCATCCAGGGTGCCAACGGTGTTTACATGGTTAAGGTTAACAACAAGGTTAACAACCCCAACACCAACGCCGAAGCTATCCGCAACCAGCGTCAGCAGAGCTTCATGCAGGGTTTGCGTGCAGTTCAGCAGGTGCTCAAGGACAATGGCAAGGTTGTCGATACCCGCTACAAATTCTTCTAATGGATAATTTGTGGAATAATATAAAAGAGAAAGGCGCAGCCATCAGGTTGCGCCTTTCTGATAAATGGCAGGATTTTCGTGAGCGGATGCACCATAAGCATCGTCTTGTGGTGATGGATACCGACACTTTTCAAGAGAAAGTCTCTTTTGAACTCACGGGCACCAACCTATTTACTGCTGTTGGCATCAGTGTTATTGTGCTGATTGTCCTAACCACACTGCTTATTTCGTTCACTCCTTTGCGCAATCTTGTTCCCGGCTATATTCGTCCGTGGCAACGTGAGGAGATAGCCCGCAACGCTCAAACAATCGATTCGCTTGAAAATGTTATCAGTCAACACGAGCAACTCATTGATGCAATTCAGTTGGTGTTGAGTGGCAAGCAACTTTCTGTCCAACAAACGCAGCAAGTGAAAGAACTCGACTCCACGGTGGTAGTGTATAAGCATTCCAAGGCCGATTCGTTGCTTCGTTTGGACATTGAGGCGAAACAAAAATCCGCCAAGAAGGCTGCCAATGACAAGAAAAGGCGTAAATGAATTGTTTTTGAACTCGTATATACTAATTGTTACTATTAACTAAATCTACTTATGAAACGTATTGCAATACTTGGCTCCACAGGCTCCATAGGCACCCAGGCCCTCAACGTTATCCGTCGTCATCGCGATCTTTTTGCTGTCGAGGTGCTGTGTGCCGGATCTAATGCCGACTTACTTATCCAGCAAGCTCTCGAGTTCGATCCCAATGCCGTGGCCATTGCCGATGAAAGCAAATATGAGCAGGTCAATGAGGCCCTGAGTCAGCATGATATCAAGGTCTTTTGCGGCATGGACTCTGTGGCCGACCTTATGGAAATGGATTCCATTGACCTTGTGTTGGCCTCCATTGTGGGTTTTGCCGGACTGCGCCCCACCATGCGCGCCATCGAGCACCATAAACCCATTGCCCTTGCCAACAAGGAAACCATGGTCGTGGCTGGCGAAATCGTCACTCGTGCGGCTATGGAAAACCATGTGCCCATCCTGCCAGTTGATTCCGAGCACTCTGCCATCTTCCAAAGCCTTGTGGGCGAAGGCGGTGGTGTTGACAAGATACTGCTCACTGCCTCTGGCGGACCTTTCCGCGGTTTCAGCCGTGAACAGTTGGAGAAAGTGACTCTCGCTGATGCGCTCAAACATCCCAATTGGAGCATGGGCCAAAAGGTTACCATCGACTCTGCCTCGCTGATGAATAAAGGCCTTGAGGTGATTGAGGCCCGCTGGCTTTTCGACATCCCCGCCGACCGTATCCAGGTGCTCGTACACCCTCAATCTGTGGTTCATTCTATGGTGCAGTATGTTGATGGCAGCATCAAGGCCCAGCTAGGTGTTCCTACCATGGAAACCCCCATCCAATATGCTTTCAGCTTCCCCCAACGCATAGAGAGCCATCTGCCTCGACTGGACTGGCAGAAATACAGCCAGCTCACTTTTGAAGCCCCCGACATCAAGACCTTCCGTTGTCTCGACCTTGCCTACCAGGCCATTGCCAAGGGTGGCAACATGCCCTGCATCATGAATGCCGCCAACGAGGTTGCCGTGCAACGCTTTATTGAGGGCAAGCTCTCATTCCTCGGCATTGCCGACTTTGTGGAGAACCAGATGCAGAAAGCCCCCTTTATCGCAAAACCCACATTGGACGATTTGTTCCAGACCGACCGCGAGGTGCGCACCACTTCTACCCAAGCCTAGTCTATAATTTACATAACTTTAAGGGTTGTCATTGCCATTCTTCTATTACCGCAGTGACAACCTTTTTGGCTCTAAATAATATTCTGTTGCAAAAAAAAATCCTCTTTTTTGTAAGATTTTCCCTA
Source organism: Bacteroidales bacterium (assembly GCA_024400545.1). Taxonomy (GTDB): domain Bacteria; phylum Bacteroidota; class Bacteroidia; order Bacteroidales; family P3; genus Colimorpha. The sequence goes on from JAKSMO010000038.1 coordinate 16,807, forward strand.
TTGCTGCGACTACTTGACAAAAGCACAACAAAAAGTGAACACCACAGAGCAATTCAAACATATCATCCTGCAACACCAGCCTGCCATGCAGCGCATGGCCGAGAGTCTGCTGCACAACGAGATGGCAGCCGAAGACGCTGTGCAGGACGCTATGGTTGACCTCTGGAAACAGCGCGACACCCTGATTGCCGCCCACAGCACCGAGGCCTTCTGCATCACCATGGTCAAGCGACGATGCATCGACACTCTTCGCCGTCAGCCCCCCACCCAGACTATCGATGAGCAAGCCCTCATGGCAGTCGATCCGCCGCCCGACGACACCGAAGCGCACTACCACCAGGCCATGCAGATGGTGAAGAACCTGCCCGACCTGCAGCGCAAGGTGGTGATGATGAAATACCACGACGACATGGACACCGCCGCCATCACGCAGCAGCTCCACATCAGCACCGCCAACCTTTATACCACGCTCTCACGAGCCATTAGCAACCTCAGAAAAATGTTGAACAATGAAAGATAATAACCCCGACACCCAGCTAGAGCAACTGCTCGCATCGCTCGCCGCCCACGGCCGCAACCAGCGCCGACAGGAGCACCTCTTGGAGGAGATAGACCGCCTGGCCGCTGCCGAGAAACGTCGTCCGCTGTGGCCCTACTGGACTTCTGCCGTGGCAGCCAGCGTGGCTTTGGTGCTATTGCTCAAGCCTGCCGACACTGCCCAGGTGGCTCAAGTAGTGGATAAGGTCGATACCCCTGCCGCAGTAGTCGATCCCTCTGTGGTAGAGGCTGCACCCTCGACTTTGATAGCCAAGGTGCGCAACACCAAGTCCCATACGATGTCCGTCACCCATGAAGTGATGCCGGTGACAGAACAACAAGCCGAAGAAGAAGCCGTAATTCCTCAAACGGTTGAATACGAGTCCTCCGACTTGGCCGAAACCATGCCCATATTCGATATTGAGGATGCCGAAACCGACACTGTCGTACCCGAAATTCGCATAATTCGAACCAATGCCCTGGTGGCCTACAGCAACAAAAAAGTTCGCGACATCCAGAAACCCGCTAAGGACCTCCTCGGCAATCCCATCGAAGAAAGACAACCGCTCTTGGCTATGGCATTCTAACGGTGATGGGTGATCTGTGATGAGTGATCTGAAGCTGACTCACCCAAGCCCCACACCTATTACGCTACAATTTAAAATATAAAATCACAATTCAAAGAAATAAAATATCAGTTCAACCGACATTCAACCAGCTGCAGAGGTCATTTGTCAGTTCACTGTTCACCAATCACTAGTCACTAATAAACACATCAAAAAAACTCAAATCAACATGAAATACCTCTCCTCACTCATTATCGCCCTGCTGATGCTCACCGCTACGGCAACAGCACAAAACACAGTCATCTACACCCAACCCATTGAGGGCAAGGTGACAGAAATCACCATCAATTCTGGCTGGAAAGTCACGCTGGTGCCCCGCACCGATGATTCCACCTTGGTGTCGCTCGTCATGCCGCAGTCTCAAACCGACAGCGAACATCTCGACAGTATCTTTGGCTACAATGCCAAGAAGAAGACACTCTTCCTCAAACGTGCCCCCCTTCACATGGAAGGCCAAGAGGTAAGAATCTATTCAAATTTTGCCAACAAATACCTGACACTCAACAATCGTGCCACCGCCTATGCCCAAAACCTCACGATAGGCGAATGCTCTATGAAACTTGGCGAAGGCGCAAGACTAGTGGCCGACACACTGCGTGGCAAAGGCGAATGCCCCATAGACATCGAACATGCCGCCGACTTGATTGTCAACACCTTGGCAGGAGACGATATCTCATTGAATGGTTATGGGAGTTGCCGAATCGTTATCAAAAACTACACGCAGAAGGAACTCATAGTGGACCTGCACTCGGGCCATGGCAAAGATTGCTACACCTTCCCCGACAGCACCCAAGTAGTGCGCCTACGCAAAATCTCTTTCCTCTGCGATGCCGACACACTGCGCAAAATCTATGTGAACGACCGAGACAAGAATATTTGGATCCACAATGCTTACGGGGGAATCACCTTGTACAATCGCTGGAACAACTCCAACCTGCCGGGATCAAGCCCCTACAAATTATCCCATGGTGTTCAGTTTGGCATACGGTTTGATCTTTACACCCAATTCCAACTTGCGCCCAAGTGGTGGGTGAACACAGGCGTAAGATTCGACATGAGCGCAAGCCCGTTTTTCAACCAAGTGGCCGTGGATGAGAATGGACTCCTTCAGATAGCCACACCTTCTTCCTCACCCTCACGCATCGTGGAAAGCTGCTTCTATCTAGGCATCCCCGTTCAACTCTGTTGGGCGCTTGACAAACCTACCAAAAATGCCCTGTGTCTCGACCTCTTTGCCGGAGTAAACCTAAGAAAGAATTACGTACAAAAACAGTTCTATGCCGACTCCAACCCGAATTACGTAAACCTAGAGCCGCAAAAAGGCAATTACCGCAACCCCTTCAAACTTGAGGCAGGCATCAGTTTTATGTCCAAATACACCCCTGGTTTCAAAGGCATGCGCCTCTTCTACAACCTCCTGCCCGAGTATCGCCGCGACACCGGCCTGCCCAAAGTGCGCACCTTCGGTGTAGAAATGACATTCTAAACCATCGTGAATTTTAATAACGCTAACGTTAACTTTAACTGAGGCAGTAGCCAAGCTAAAGTTAACGTTATTTTTTCTTCACAATACGTGTAAGATTTGAAAGCGTGAAGCGTTATATTAGAGAGGAATATCAGAAAAAAGGATTGGTTCAAAAAAAATGCGTATCTTTGCAAAATAAAAAATAAGACTAATATGAAAAAAAACTTCATCCAAATGCGCCGATTGCTGCTTACCACTATAGCAGGTCTGCTGGGCATCAGCACCGCTAGCTGTGCCAAATACGGTACTCTTGAGGCTGAGTATGGCTGTCCTGAGGCCGATTTCGACCTCAGCGGCTATGTTACCGACAAGGGTGGCAACCCCATTGAGGGTATCGAGGTGAAGCACACCTACAGGACGGACACAACCGATGAAGCCGGCTATTACCATATACCGAAGCATGTTGAATTCCCCGACCGAGAGCTCCACATCAGTTTTCGCGATGTGGATGGTGAAGAACACGGCGCTTATCGCGACACCACGGTGAAAGTGAAAGTGAATCATAACGAATACCGGGGCGGCGACGATAACTGGTATGAGGGTACGCTGACAAAGGAAGTGAACATGACTCTTGAACCCAAGACCGACAAATAACAAAAAAATGAAAAAGATTGTAAGAAGATTTCTGCAGGGCTGCTCACTGACCGCAGCGATGTTTGTCTTTCAAGCATGCTATGGAACTAACGATGATTACTACTATCCAGAAGACTGCTTAATTTTCAGAATATTGGACGAAAACAACAATGCCATTGACGGTATAACACTCAAGTCTCTTTGGGAAACAGACCAGGATTATAGCGTCTGGGCGTATCATGGAAATAGTGACACCGACGGAATAATTAATGCGTATGTGTCTCACGATGAATTTTCTGCCACCAAGTTCCAATTTTCAGACGATCGAAATCGTTTTGAGGTATTGGACACCACATTCTCAAGCTTGCCCGAGATGGATACCATCGACATTGTCTTAAAGAAAATTGCCAATGAATAAGATAGCGTTGTGGCTGCACCGCCGTTTCCGCCAGCTGGAGACCGATGTGCATGAGTTGAACTACCTCTTCTGGGAATGTACCCTCAGGTGCAACCTCCATTGCATCCATTGCGGCAGCGACTGCACGCTGGACAGTGGCCACCCAGACATGCCAATGGAGGATTTTCTGCGTGCCTTCGACACCATACCCAAGGAGGAGCTTCAACACAGGTTCACCGTGGTGCTCACCGGCGGCGAGCCCCTGATGAGAAAGGATATCTGCCAGATAGGCATGGAGCTGCGCAAGCGTCGGGTGGGCTGGGGCATGGTGAGCAACGGCCAACTCTACACCCAGGAGATGCACCAGCGACTGATGGCTGCCGGCATGGGTGCCCTCACCATCAGCCTCGACGGCCTAGCCGAAGATCACGACTGGATGCGTGGCCGCACGGGCACTTTTGGCCGCACCATGGAGGCCATCGGCATTGCCGCCAAGGAACGGAGGCTGAATTTCGACGTGGTTACTTGCGTCAACCAGCGCAACCTGCCCCACCTGCAAGAAATTCACGACCTGCTGGCCAGCCTCGGTGTGCCGCAGTGGAGGATATTCACCATCATACCCATAGGCCGCGCCAAAGACTACCCCGAGTTGCACCTGACCGACAGCCAGTATGTTGAATTGATGGAGTTTATCAAGCACAAGCGCGAGGTGAAGGAATCGGCAATGAACGTGACCTACAGCTGCGAGGGCTATTTGGGCCACTATGAGCGCAAGGTGCGGCAGAACCCCTACTTCTGTCATGCGGGCATCAACATCGCCTCGGTGCTGATAGACGGCACCATAAGTGCCTGCCCCAACATCGACCGCCAAGCTTTTGGCCAAGGCAATATCTATACAGACAACTTCTTCGAGGTTTGGCAAAACAAGTTCCAGCCTTTCCGCAACCGTGAGTGGGCTTGCCGAGGTATGTGCAAAGACTGCAAGGCATTCAAGAACTGCCTGGGCAACGGCATGCACAACTGGCACGACGACTGCCAAGAAGTGATCAACTGCCACTACCGAAAAATTGATTCGAAGAAATAAATCGAAAAAATCAAATCAACGAATCACCATTCACCCGCTATGAACAAACACTTTCTTCCCATCATTTTCGGCATCCTATTAACTGCCTAAAGTGACAGAGAAAGCCGTCTATATGGGTGCGAAAGATGCCATGCGCCAGTTTCTCCAGCCGCATCTCCTCTGCATCACCATCACCAATGGATACAAGATTAATCCGTTTCCGACCAGCCAATCATACCCATGATGATGTCGGTGATGTTGGGGCTTTCCGTCCCAGTAATTCCAGACCATCTTCATTGCAAGTTCATTCCAACTTCATTGCAACTTCATTCAGCGAATGAAGTTGCAATGAGTTTGAAATGGTGATAGAATGGATTTACACAGGAGCCATACATGAGGCTGAATTGCCGATGGCGATACTCAGTGCTGGCCGGTGCAAAGGTGCTATTCCTCTTTCTGCAACACCCAGATGAGTTTGTCGGTGTCGTAGCCGCGGGCTTTGGCCTGGGCCAGCAAAAACGTCTTGTCGGCAGGGTCAAGTTGCGGCGTGCGGCTGAGAATCCAAAGATAGTTGTCGGTCTTGCTGCCCACCAATGCATAGCGGTAGTCGTCGGCCAACTCCATCACATTGTATTCGCTGTAGAACCATAGGAAGAACGACACTTCCAACTGCCCGGGTTTGCTGTCGTCGGGGCGGCGGGCCTTGCCTTCCGACTCTTTGTACTTACCATCCAAAGAGTCTTCATAGCCAGTGTTCAGCACCTTTACGGTGCCATCGTCATTGATGGAATAGTTGGCCATGCAGCCCACCAGTCCGCGCTCAAAGCGGTGGTCAAACCGAGCAATCTCATACCATTGCCCCACATACTTCTCCAGATCCAGCTGCGACACCGTAGTGGTAACAATGTCATCCGAGGAGGAACAAGCCACACCCAAAAAGGGAAGGCAGCACAACAAAGTCTTAGCAAATCTTTTCATAGTTGTTTGGTTTTAAATGGTTATTAATCTGATTTGTGGTCAAAAATACATCCGAACCACGATGCAAAAGTACAACCATTCCCCCACCTCGCCAAATCAATTATCTGAATAACCATATCAGTAACATGAAATTAGGAGCGCATATTTTCATCAATTGCAACAAAAAATTTGTCATTATCAAGATAATGTGTATATTTGCAAATACGATGCTAGCGAGTTGTAGCATCGCAAGTTATTAAAAAAGCGCATTATACGCTTTATTCCTAGTAAGGTAAAACTGGACATTTTACAATTTGACAAGGAATAAAGTCAGGTAATTCGCTCACTTGGTTTGTATTCGTATATTCCTGCGATACGGCCTAGTGGAGCATTTCACCTAGACCTTATTTTTGTCAAAATCGGGAGTCCAGCCCTACCTTACTGAAATATCGTCGGTAGTGGAAGGCTCCGCTTTTTTTTATATCATGTCGGTCCTGAGCATGGCTGGCACAGACACATATCAGTAGTTATGAACGACCACAAACTTGGAGCATTGGGCTGTGCGTTATTGTTTCCCATTATTGCTTATCTAATCTGTTCGCTTTTTTCATGGGACTTTTCATATTATGAGTGGAACGGGTTCTCTCGGGTATTAGAATGGATTTTCATATTTATTGAAGCAACAATAATTGTTGATATTTTTATGCATAGGGAATAATAGTCAGGGGATATTTGCAACCTTGTCGACAATTTGATATTAATTGATTCTATTTAAATTATGAAATACATAGAATTAGCAATTGCAGCATTGCTGTTAATTTGTCTTTTCCCTATGCCCTATGGTTATTACACCTTTGTTCGATTTATAGCAATGGCGGCATTTGCTTATTTTGCATATTCGTATTATGTTAGGGACGAGAAACCGACTCCATTTGTATTTATTTTTGGCGCATTGGCATTGTTATTCCAACCATTTGTAAAGATTACTTTAGGTAGAGTCATTTGGGACATTGTAGATGTTGCCGTAGCAATTTTATTAGTTGTACTATTTTTTTATAATCAAAAAAACAAACAATCATAAAGGCATTAAATACTTATTGCAAATTGTGGTTGCGTTGTTATACACTGCTCACTATCATTTTATATGGAGACAATAAGATATTCGTTTATTAAGAAGCTTTTGGGTGAAAGTACCTATGATGAATATAAGGGGTATGCAAAAAAAATTATTCCTATTGCAACCATCGTTCTTGTAATGTTCATTGTTTTGTCTCGGTTTGTTCATTGGGGAATAGTGAACTGGCTTCTAGGTTTGACATTAGGCACTTCATTAGTGTTCGTAGCCTATGTACTCGGTGTGATTCTGTTTCTGGATTTTTGTGTTGATGTCGAAATGAAAGAAGATTCGCATGGATGGTCATCTTTCCCTAAAGTAATGCCGGCCAAATATAAATTCACCATTATTTGGACATTCACCTTGATCATCCTTGGTATTGTTGCCATATTCCTCAGCAACAAGTATAAGAAAAATTACGACTTTGAATGTGAAACTTTCTATGTGGATGAGGTTATGGGAATATATCATTTAGAACCTTGCCACCATCATGCAGAAAATGATTGTACCAAAATGAAAGGCTATGAAGTAATACAATATGATTATACATTTTGTGAATCTTGTAAAGAATGGTTAGAAAATGCTGCATCAGAATCTGTGGCAAATAGATATTCCAGAAGATAACGCAACAATCACCTCAAAAATAAGCTAAAATACCCTACAATGGACAATAAATCGGAACACAAAAAACTTGACGTTTCCATACGAGTTAAACATCATCTATTGAACCGTGTGAAATCGTTCATTAGACTCGTCATCCACACTCTATTAAAGATATTCAAACAAGTATGGAGGGTTATAAAAAAAATAAAGAAGGTACTACTCGCTATTCTAGTGTTAATCATTCTTGTATGGCTTTCCATAATCGGGTACGACAAATATGACCATATGCTATATAAGCGTTTCTATAATGCAAAACTTGAACATGTTGAACATTTATTAAATGACTTTAGTAACCCTGACTCTGTATTTGCAGCAGCGGATGTCGTATTGCGCAACAAGGTAATTAGGTATAGAAGCTACTCTTTTTCAATTAGCGACTGGGACTATTGGAGAAACCATCCAAACGAGGGCTATGATACTGGATTTACATTACATGACAAGGCTATAGAAAGCCTAGAAAGAATTGCCGAAGGAGGATATTATAGAGCCTCATTCATGCTTGGTCTATGGTATGCTGGATACAGCTTTAGGAACCAAGCTTTTACCATAGAATCTGGTAGAAACATGGAAAAAGCTGCATATTGGTATCTTCAAGCAGCAAATCAAGGTCATGCAGACGCAATGTCTCTACTCGGACAAATGTTTTTTAAAGGAGTAGGCGTGTCTAAAGATTTAGAAAAGGCTGTGTATTGGTATAAAGAATCCACAAAATATGGTGGGGCAGATGCTGCACTTCTTCTTGGCGATTGTTTCAGAGATGGAGTTAAAATAGAAATAGGCTCTCACGAAAAGACAGTATATCGTCATGGCTATTTTTGGGATTATGTAACTGTAACAGATTACAAAACTGTAATTATTCAAAATATGGATTCTGCTTTTTACTACTGGAAACTAGCAGACAAAAGAGGCTGTGAAGACGCAAAAGACAGGCTGCAAAAAATCTACAATTGATATCCCTCACTTCTAAGTCTCGCTCTTATAATGCACTAACGGATAGTCATTGAGTCGGAAACAAAATCCGGCTCAATGTGCTATAAGTTTTTTTCAATCTGCATCAATACTCGTCAAATTCTAGCATGATTGGCTGAAGGGGTATCTAACTTATTCTTAATGCTTATTGATTCCATTTTTTCAGCTTATTAACCAGAATCTTTATCAAGATTTCTTTTATATCCTCTAGTAATATCTCTTCAATATTTGACAGAATAATATTTTGAGATTCTAACACACGCTTGATTATTACAACTAACATTTGTGCAAACAAAGAAATTAACAACCGCATAAGAAATTCATTATTATTTTTCATATTATATGAATTTTGAGAATTGATTTCTGATGATTTTGTGGCATGATTTGAGTAGATTGCCGCGAAGAACGAATGAACGAAAGTTGGCCACGAGACTGAGTGATAAACAGCGTCTTCCCAATGAAGGCTAAAACCATAGAAAAGTTTGTTGATTATTTCTTGCATATTATTTATTTATTTTTTTGCAAAGATATCAATCATTTTTTGCCGACACTTCGGGATTAAGGAACATCCTTAATCCTGTTAATGATAATCCATAACTTTTCTGGCAGAATCAATACGCTGCTGTTGAGTCTGATTTTGAAATCCGACTCAACGGGCTATAAGGATTAACTGCGCTGACATTGTTGTGGATCGGCATAACTTGTCTGTGCTTGCTCTTCGAAATGTTTGCAAATCCGCATTAATCATCAAAATATTTGATTCGGTACTAACGGATGTTCTATATGTTTGGGTTGGATTTCGTTCTTGCGGATATTCTTTCCCATACACATGAGGGCTATGATCTTTAGATCTTGCTATTATCAGTACGCTTGTCTGTGGCTATCAAAGTGTCGGAGACACTACTCCACCGACTCTGGGTCGGTGCTAAACCCCACAGGCATTTGGGTTGGCCCAAATGCCTGTGGGGTCTATGGCATAGAGTTTATGTGTGCCAGAGGCACACCTGAATGGCGACTTAGCTCTGCTAATGTAGCCCCTATTCAAGTCCCCCACCGGGGAACTCATCACTATCACATTCTTTTCCCCCACACAAGGGTAAGCTGTCGCCCTTCGGTTGAGCATCTTCCCCTTGTGTGGGGTTTCGCACAGGCCTAGCCTGCGGAGTAGTGTCTCCGACACTTAGCGGCAGCAGTATTAGTCCTCAGAGATGTTCTAACCACTTGCCGTTTAGTCGGATTTATAATCCGACTAAATGTGCTATTAGGATATTCAATCCGCATTAATCATCAAAATATTTGATTTGGTACTAACGGATGTTTTATACGTTTGGGTTAGATTTTGCAAAGAAGACATCATCTATGTGCATATGATAAGTACTGCCGTAGGCACTACCATGTCAAATTCTTGCCATCGATCCGCTTGCCTAGCGACGTGAATCAATAGAGGATAAATAGGCTGCAACGACCAACCACAATTAGCCCTAATAGCGCACTTTCTATTCCGAAAAATCATT
>JAKSMO010000039.1 GCA_024400545.1 Bacteroidales bacterium
CTTGACCAAATTTTTAAAGTTAAAAATGTTTAATTAAAATATTAATAATCAAATTATTGAACTAAAAAGTTCCGAAGTATTGTGGTAGTATGGACCTACACAAAAAACCTTTTGACGATGGAACACAATGTAAGTTGGAGATTTTTGAGTCTTATACTGAGGCTTGGTTACCAACATTTATAATGCAAGACGCTGGACCCATTTGTATATTTGACATTTTTGCCGGTCCAGGATATGACAAAAATGGTACTGCGGGCAGTCCTATCAGATTGTTGAGGCAGGTTGTAAAGCAGTCCGGGTATATTTTTCAAAGAAATGTTCAAGTCTGCATCTGGCTTAATGAGTATATGACAGAAAAATACAAATTCCTAGTTCAGGCATGCGATACATTTATTGAAGAGCATGAAGAGTTGAGCCGGTTGAAAAAAGGTCAAAAGCTGTCTGTGAAAATAACCAATTGTGGAATACCTGAAGTTTTTCCCCAGATTATTGGCCACATACAGAAGTATCCTAGCTTAGTGTTTTTAGATCAAAATGGTGTAAAATGGTGTGGTGATGAATACATGGCACCGTTGATAAAGTCCTCAAGAACGGACGTGTTGGTATATTTTGCGTCCTCATACGTTAAACGCTTTGCAAGTCGAGATGAATTCAAAAGGAACATCTCTTTCGATTTGTCTGGTGTCCAAAATATAAAGTTACAGGATGTTCACAGGTGGGTAGTGCAACAGTTACAAAAGAGGATTCCACAGAGCTGTGATTTCAGATTACGCCCATTTACAATAAAAAAAGAAAAAAATATCTATGGAATAATCTTTGGTGCAAGTCACATAAGGGCAGTAGATAAATTTCTAAATTTAGCTTGGTCTTTGAACCATATAAATGGGGAGGCAAATTTCGATATAGATGCCGATGAAGAGAAGACACAACTTTGTATGTTCGAAGAGAAGAAGCTGACCAAATTGGAGCAGTTCCAACACGATCTAAGAGATGCAGTATTGTCAAAGAATGTTCGCAATAATAAGGAAGCTTACGATTTTGCGATTGATCATGGACATATTAGCAACCATGCAGACGAAGTGATTCGAGCATTAAAGAAAGAAAAGAAAATAACTTTTGATGATAGATCTCCGAAATGCAATTATAATCAGGTGTATAAGAATAAGATAGTGGTAGAGTATCATATATTATGAAAACAACAAAGATAGAATGGACAGATAAAACCTGGAACCCTATTACTGGATGCACTAAGCATTCAACTGGGTGTCAGCATTGTTATGCCGAAATAATGTCCAGACGATTGAAAGCAATGGGACTGGACAAATATACCAATGGATTCCATCTCACTCTACATGAAGATGCTCTTGATGAACCGAGGTCTTGGAGGAAGCCTCATAATATATTTGTGTGCTCAATGAGCGACCTGTTTCACCAAGATGTACCCGAATGGTTTATTGACAAGGTGTTGAAAACAATATCCGAAACCCCGCAGCATAGGTATCAAATCCTTACCAAAAGAGCTGAAAGAATGGCAAATTATTTTACTGTTCATAATGTTCCTACAAACGTATGGTTAGGGGTCACTGTAGAGGCTCCAGAATTAAAATATCGAATTGATTTGCTTCGAAATTTATCTGCTACAGTCAAGTTTCTGTCATGCGAGCCCCTAGTTGAAGATTTAGGAGAATTAAATCTTGATGGTATCAATTGGGTGATTGTGGGTGGAGAAAGTGGTAATCAGGCGCGCCCCATGTCAATAGAATGGGTAGAAAACATTAGAATTCAAGTGGAAAAATCAGGTGCAGCGTTTTTCTTTAAGCAATGGGGTACCTGGGGAAGTGATGGTATTAAGCGAAACAAACATGCTAATGGAAAGTTATTAAATGGAATAGTAATGCAAGAAATGCCCCAAATGCATAATATAGTACAATTATGACGATTATTCGTTGGCGGAATTAATTCAACTAGCTAGGAATGTTGTGCTTGAAGTAACTAGGACTCACGATGTCCAGGTATTTCAAAATATGGGCCTCTACTTGGATGGCAACACCTTGTGTGGAGAAATGATGCATTAGTCCAACGTGGTGGTTTCCATCCAGATTGTTTTAGTTGCAGCTAGCATATTAATTCCTCCAATGGGTGAAAATATTTTGGACAATATTCCGCCAAAATCGTTCTTATTATCATGGCAAGGCAGTGTTGCTCTTGTTTGGTGATTCTACACTATTTTTTTCTTTGGTCGCTTACAATAAAAATATTATTTATGCGTTATAAAAACCATGTTTAAGTATGTTCGTATGCTTTGGGTGGTGGCTTTGGCCGCGGTGCTCTTCTGGGCTTGCCAGAAAGAGAACGATGTGGTGGTGGCGGTTGATGACATTCAGCTGTCGTGCGACACGATGGCTTTTGATACCGTGTTTACGCAAATGGGCACTACCACACGCCAGATGAAGGTGTACAACCGTAGCTTGTATGATCTGCATATCAAGCAGGTGACGCTGGAGCAGGGACGTGCGTCGCGTTTCCGTTTGAATGTGGACGGCGACACCAGTCTGGTGGCCAAGGACCTGCATATTGCAGCAGGCGACAGCATGTTTATTTTTGTGAGAGCCAACATTAACCCGAATAACGCTACCGAGCCTTTCCTGATAGAGGACGCCATACTGCTGGAAGTGCCAGCAGGGGTGAAGCGGGTGCCCCTCACGGCTTATGGCCGCAATGCGGTGTATCATGTGCCTACCGACACATTGCATTTTGCCGACGGAACTCCGCTGATGGATATGTTTGGCAACCCATATGCTTACAGTGTGATAGACTGCGACAATTGGCGACACGACCTGCCGCATGTGGTGGTAGGCTATGCCGTGGTGGACTCGCGCAGCACACTGCATCTGCAGCCGGGCGACGAGCTGTATTTTTGCGACGACGCTGTGCTGTGGATTTATGACAGTGCCACGCTGGATGTTCAGGGCTCGAAAGAGTTGCCTGTGCTCTTCACCTCGGTGCGCCACGACGGATGGTATGACTATCTGCCGGGCCAGTGGGGCATGGTGTGGCTGTCGGCAGGGAGTGTGGACAACAAGATAGATCATGCGCTGGTGGAGAATGCCTTTGTGGGCATTCAGGTGGATAGTTGCGCCAATGCCAACGCATCGTTGCGCATAAGCAATACACAGATTCGAAACCATACGCTAGCGGGCTTGCTGTGCAACACAGCAGTGGTAAAGGCCGAGAATATACTGGTGACCAATTGCGGACAGGCAACGGTGGCGTTGCAGTATGGTGGCGACTATGATTTTGCGCGATGCACAATGGCCGACTACTGGCATTACGACGCGCGAAAGTATCCCAACGTGCAGGTGAGCAACTATCGTGATTATGCCGGCACGCATACCGTATGGCCCATGGATGCGCGGATGACGGACTGTATTATTTATGGCGGAAGGGAAAAGGAATTGTGGGTGGATCTGGACACTAGGGTTGCGGCAGTGTGTGTGCTGGACCATTGTTTGGTGCGCGGCGGAGAATGGGACGAGGACCCCAAGTTTGTGGATATTGAGAATGACGACTACAGTCTGGCCGACGATTCGCCAGCACAAGGAATTGGATACAGGTATGAATGATGATTTATGAGTGACTGGCGCGGTTGGTGCCGTGCGGGGAACGCTAGAATCTTAAATATGAAATTTAGTTATGTACGAATATATATCAGGAAAACTCGCAATGCTGACAGCTGCCACCGCAGTGGTAGATTGTGGCGGTGTGGGCTATCTGCTGGAAATATCGCTCAACACCTATAGCGCTATTCAAGAGAAAGAACAGGTGAAGCTGTGGGTGCATGAGGTGGTGCGCGAGGACGCTCACCTGCTGTATGGTTTCTTTAGCACTTCGGAACGAGAGATGTTTCGTTTGCTGCTGGGTGTGAACGGAGTGGGTGCCGCTACGGCGCGGATGATGCTGTCGTCGCTCTCGGTAGAGGAATTGACGAACGCTATCGCCTCGCAGGATGCCAAGCTGGTGCAGCGAGTGAAGGGTGTGGGTGCAAAAACGGCCCAACGCATTGTGCTGGAACTGCAGGACAAAGTGGGGAATGGCATAGGAACTATGGCGGCAGCCCCAGTGGTGAGTCGCAACAAGGAGGAAGCCCTCAGCGCATTGGTGATGCTGGGATTTCCGAAGGCTGCAGCCGACAAGGTGCTGCAAGGTTTGGGCAACACCCTCTCGGTAGAGGGCTTGATTAAAGAGGCACTGAAGAGATTGTAGAATGTAGATTTTAGATTGTAGAGTGGCTGACGCGGTTATGACAACGATTAAGCAACAAAGCAATTAAACGACTAAACGACTAAGCAAAATTTGAAGATTGTCAATGATATAGTATGTGCGCTGATGCGTTGTATGCCCCGGCTAATGGCGGCAATGGTGCTGCTATTGCTGTTGGGGGTGGGTGCTCCGGTGTGGGCGCAAACACCCAATGGACTGGTGACCACGGTGGAGTATGATGCGCAGAGTGGCAGCTATGTGAAGCTGACCAAGCTGGGCGATATGGTGGTGAACCGCGAATATATGACCTTTGCGGAATATCAGGACTACCAGATGACCGAGATGATGAAGGACTACTGGAAGGAACGTTCCAGCGTGGGCGACACTGCTGCCGACCAGGGTTTGCTTTCCCGTATTCCCGGATTCAGCGAGATCAGCAAGAAAGTGGACGGACTGTTGGCAATACCCGAGATTAAGATATCGCCTACCGGCAGTGCCGACCTGACCTTTCAGTTGGTGAACAACTTTAGAGACAATCCTCAGCTGGATGCCGATTTGCGAAGCACCACACATTTTGACTTTGATGAGAACATACAGGTGAGCTTGAACGCAAAGATTGGCGACCTGTTTGACTTTGACATTAATTGGAACACGCAGGCCACCTTTGATTTTGAAAACAAGATTAAACTGAAATATGATGGTAAGGAGGATGATATAGTGCAGCTGTTTGAGGCGGCAGATATTTCCTTCCCGCTCAATACGAGATTGATACATGGTAGTTCGGAACTTTTTGGTTTCCACACCAAGCTCAAATTTGGCAAGCTGACCGTGGATGCGGTGTTGTCGCACAAAGAAACTAGCACGGAGAATATGCAGGTGCAAGGCGGTGCGTCGATGCAGGAGTTTGAGATCAGGGCCGACGAATATGAAGAGAACAGGCATTTCTTTATCTCGCAGTATTTTTATGACCATTACAACGAGGCCATGTCAACCCTGCCTACCCCCAACACCAATATCAAGATTATCCGTTTGGAGGTGTGGCGCACGAATGTGGGCGCGGCAGTAACCAACAACCGCAATATCTTGGCCCTGACGGATTTGGGCGAGAACAACCCGAGCAGCAGGTATTTGGTGGGCGGCATGTCGGAACGGCCGTCGAACTACAGCAACAATATGTTTGATGTGATGAATCGCAGCTCGGTGCGTGTGGTGGATAATGTCACATCGTATATGCAGGGGCTGGGTTTTGTGCCGGGTTCGGATTATGAGAAGGTGGAGAGTGCGAGGTTGCTCACCTCAAGCGAATACACCTACAATGCCGAGCTGGGTTTCATTACCTTGAACCAGGCACTGAGTGCCGACCAAGTGCTGGCTGTGGCTTTTCAGTATCAGGTGATTGGCGACACGACAGTATATCAGGTGGGTGAGTTGACCACCGATGGCGTTAACGACCCCAATACCTTGATAGTGAAGCTGATTAAAGGAGCTGGCGTGGACACCCGCAGTCCGATGTGGAAACTGATGATGAAGAACGTCTATTTCCTGCGCAGCTCGCAATTGGGAAGAGACAACTTCCGTTTGAACGTGCTGTATGAGAGTCCGGAAGGAGGCGTGGGCATCGGCTACTTTACCGAAGGCCCGAAGGAAGGCATTCCGCTGATTGAGCTCTTTGGTCTGGACCGTATGGACGCATCGCAAAACTATTTTTATGCCGATGGTGTTTTTGACTGGTTTGACTCGGCAGCCTACAAGGCTGGTACTATTCAGGCCACAACGGGTCGCATCTTCTTCCCTTATGTGGAACCTTTTGGTCGCGACTTGCGGCAGATTTTGGGCGACGAAGAATATGCCAAGCAGTATTGCTTTGATTCGCTATACACTATGACCCGTACCCTGGCCCAGCAATATGCCGATAAGAATAAGTTCTATATTGAAGGCTACTATTCGAGCACGGTGAGTGGTGAGATCTCGTTGGGCTATAGTGTGTCGCAGGGGTCGGTGACGGTGACGGCTGGCGGTATGCCGCTGATAGAAAATGTGGACTATACGGTGGACTATTCGATGGGAACGGTGCGCATTATTAACGAAAGCATCTTGTCGAGCGGCACCCCCATCAGTATCAGTTGCGAGGATAACTCGTTCAGCATGACCACCAAGACCATGATGGGTACGCATCTGAACTATGAGATCCAGCCCGATTTTAATGTGGGCGGCACTTTCTTGCGGCTGTCGGAGCGTCCGCTTACGCAGAAAAACAATTTTGGCGACGAGCCCACAAGCAACAGCATTTATGGCTTTGACCTGAATTATAGGCATGATGCGCCATTTGTGACCAAACTGGTGGATATGATACCGGGTTTCGACACCAAGGCACCCTCCAACCTGACCCTTTCGGCAGAGTTTGCTCATTTCGTGCCCGGTCTTTCGTCAACAGGTAGCAAAGAGGGTACTGTGACCTATGTGGATGATTTTGAAGGAGCAGAGAATAGCATTGACTTGAAGGGCATCACCTATTGGCATTTGGCCTCGACACCACAGGATTTCCGACTCTCGATGCCGCAGTTTCCCGAAACGGCACCCGGAACGGGGCTGGCCTACGGTTTTAACCGTGCGTTGATCAACTGGTACCGTATCGACCAGATTTTCTATGCTTCGAACAGTCCGAGGAATATCACCCCAGAAGACCGGTCGCAACCTTATGCGCGCCGTATTCAGGAGCGAGAAGTATTCCCCAATAAAGAATTGGTGGTTGGCGAAGGCTCGTTCATTTATGAATTGAATCTGGCCTACTATCCTGAAGAGCGAGGCCCGTATAACTACGACGTGGCTCCCGGCCCTTATAGCGCCGGTCTCACAGCCGAAGGTAAACTGGCGCAACCCCGAAGCAGATGGGGCGGCATAATGCGCGAGCTGGACTATACCGATTTTGAAACACAGAATATCGAGACTATTGAGTTCTGGCTGATGGATCCTTTTATTGACAACCCCAACCACACCGGCGGTAAACTGTATATCAACCTGGGCGATATTAGTGAGGATATTTTGCGCGACGGGCGCAAGAGTTTTGAGAACGGTCTGCCTTCGGGGCCGAATGTGGAAGGCGTGGATACGACAATCTGGGGTCGTGTGCCCAACACCCAGCCTATCGTAAATGCCTTTGACAACAACGAAGAGGCCCGCAAATATCAAGATATTGGTTACGACGGTTTGAGCAGTACGCACGGCAGCACCGACGAGCAGTCGTTTTTCCAAGACTATATCAACCAGGTGGCATTGGTGCACGGCACAGACTCCAAAGCCTATGAGATGGCGGTGAACGACCCCTCTGCCGACGACTTCCACTACTATAGGGGTAGCGACTACGACGAGATGGACTTGAAGATTGTGGAACGTTACAAGTACTTCAATAATCCGGAAGGCAACTCGACAGTGGATGCCGATAACACGGAGCCGTATCCTACTTCGTCATCGAACTATCCTAATATTGAAGACATTAATAAAGACAACACCCTCTCGGAAGGCGAGAACTATTACCAATACCTTATCGAACTTGATCCTGCCAAGATGGTGATTGGCGAGAACCACATTGTGGATATCCAGGAAGCAGAAAACATTATGCTCTCCGACGGAACCATTACCTCCTGCAAATGGTACCAATTCCGCATACCCATCAGAGAATACGACCAACTGATAGGCAAATTGAACGGGTTCCAGTCGATACGCTTTATGCGTATGTTCCTCAATGATTTTGAAGAACCCATCATACTGCGTTTTGCCACATTGGAACTGGTGTATGCCACTTGGCGCAAATATACCGAGAATTTGCTGCAGCCGGGCGACTACACTACCGGCACAGGCGCCAACACCTCGTTCAACATCAGCACGGTGAGCATTGAGGAAAACGGCAGCCGTTACCCAGTGCCTTATGTGCTGCCTCCCGATATTGTTCGCGAGCAGTGGTATAGCAACTCCTCGTCGTTTACGCAACTGAATGAGCAGGCCCTCTCGCTAGATATTACCGATTTGGCGGCCGGAGATGCCCGTGCGGTGTATCGCAACTCGGCTTATGACCTGCGCAATTACGGCAAGCTGAAAATGTTTGTGCATGCAGAGAAGAAGTTTGAAAGCGACCCGATAGACGACGGCGATCTGGTGCTCTTTGTGCGTTTGGGTAGCGACTACACCAACAACTATTATGAATACGAGGTGCCGTTGACCTTGACCGACTGGGGGGTGAGCCGTGACGACCCCTACGTGATTTGGCCGATAGCAAATAATGTGGAGATTAACCTCAACAGGTTTGTTGAGATTAAGACCAATCGCAACAGGCTGATGCGCCAGGGCAATTTGAACTATAACTCGCAGATGCTGTATAGCGAGTATGTGGATGGGCGCAAATACACGGTGCTGGGCACGCCCAACATGGGTAAGGTGAAGGTAATTATGATAGGTGTGCGCAATCCGAGAAAAGAAACGTTGGATGACGGAAACGACATGCTGCCTAAGTCGTGTGTGGTATGGGTGAATGAGTTGCGTTTGGGCGACTTTAACAATAGGGGTGGTTGGGCTGCCATGGCTATGGCCCGCACCAATCTGGCCGATTTGGGTAACCTCTCGCTGTATGGGTCATACACTACCTCGGGCTTTGGTAATTTGGAAGACAAGCCCACTAAGCTGGAGCTGGTGAACAACATGCAACTGCAAACTACGTTGGATTTGGAATTGGGAAAACTGATGCCCGAAAGTTGGGGTATGCATGTGCCTTTCTACCTGGACTACAACAAGCAGGTGGGAACACCAGAGTATAATCCGATGGATCCGGACGTACGGTTGCGCGATGACCTGAAAACATATAATTCGAAAGAAGAGCGCGACAGTGTTCGCGCCATGGCCCAGGAACGGCATACGACTACCAATCTGACCCTTACCAACGTGCGTAAGGAGCGCACGGGCAAGAGTGTGCTGGCTCCGCATTTCTATGATGTGGAGAATTTCACCCTGTCGTATGCATACACTCGTGAGCGAAAGTCGGACGATGAGTTGTCGTATTTCAACAAAGACCAGCATAAGGGTACGCTTAATTATGCCTTCCAGCCACAAGACCCAGGTTTGTTTGCACCTTTTGCCAAGTCGAGCTTTAAGTTTGTGAACGGCAAGAATGGCAAATTCATCAAAGATTTTAACCTATACTACAAGCCCAAATCAATCACGTTCTCGACAGAAGTGTTCCGAAACTACGAAGAAACGATGCTGCGCAACAAGGGCGCCGCGCTGGTTATTATCAAACCGACGTATTTCAAACAGTTCACATGGCGGAGAGACTATGGCCTACAGTATGATTTGAGCCGAAGCATCCATTTCCAATATACGGCATCGGCCAACGCACGCATTGATGAGCCTGTGGGACGTGTGGATACGCGTGAATGTCGCGACAGCATACTACATTCGTTGGTTTCGGGCGGTACAATGCAGAATTTCCAACAGGCACTCAACCTCACCTGGGATGTGCCGATTAACAAGTTGCCCTACTTAGATTTTCTGCGTATGCCCATCACCTACCGCACCACCTATAATTTTTACGGCACCACCCAGGCCATGCAGTCGCAGGGTAGCCGATTAAATAGCTCCACGCAGGTACAAGGCTCGGTGAATGGTACGATGCAGACCCTTTACAACCGTTTCCCCTTCATCAAGAATGCCTATAAGCAGAATCCGCGCAGCCAGGCCAAAGACCCCAAGCGAATGACCAAGAAGGAAAGAGACCAAGCCATTCAGGACTCGATAGCCAGAGTTAAGAATCCGGATTCGGTGCGCCGTGCCGAGACGGCAGCCCTATTGGCCGAGATTGGCAAATTCGGTATCCGATTGGTTACGGGATTGAAGTCGTTTGGTATTCAATATAGTCGCAACACGGGCTCGATATTGCCCGGCTATATGGGCACGGCCAGTATTTTGGGCCTTGACCCGCAGCATGGGTGGGCTCCCGGAATGCCGTTTATTCTTGGTCGCAATGACGGCTTGGTGGACAAGCTGCGTGATGACGGCCTGCTATCAACCGACCCGCTGATGAACACTCCCCACCAGAACACCTTTAACGAGATGATGTCGTTCCAGGCCTCGGTGGAACCTATCCGAGATATGAAGATTGAGCTTACAGCCTCGCAGAACAACCAGTCGAGAGAAGAGTATTACTATAAGTACCTCTCGGAATGGGATAGAGTGGAAGGACCATTGTCGTATATGATGGCAGGTTCGTACACCACAACCTGTTGGAGTTTTGGCACGACCTTTGTGCCCGATAGTGTGCTGTATGCTACATTTTTGGATAACCGGCAGATTGTGGCTAACCGACTGGCCGATATGAACCCGGATCCCAACTGTGACAATATGGTGCGCGATACGATGAACGGACAGTATTTCCCGATGGGCTATTCGGCCAACCAGCAAACGGTGCTGCTGACATCGTTCTTGTCGGCATATCTGGGCAAGGATGCTCGCAGCCAGTCGTTCTCGCCCTTTATGGGAATGCCGCTGCCCAACTGGTCGATTAGCTATAACGGCCTCAACAAAGTAAAGTTCTTGAAGAAATGGTTCAATAATATCTCGCTTTCGCATAGATATACCTCAACCTATTCGATAGGAAACTACTATACCGATGCAGCCACCTCTGGCCGCGAAGACTACGATTATGGGTCGGAGTCGGTGGTAAACTCTACGGGCGACTTTATCGCACCCGTAAGTATGGAGGGCGTGCAGATCTCAGAACAGTTCAACCCCTTAATCCGCATGTCGATAAGCATGGTGAATAGCATACAGATAAACTTCTCGGTGCAGAAGAACCGAACCATGTCGCTCTCTTTCTCGAACAACCAGCTGACCGAGACCACCCGCGATGGTATCACGTTTGGCGGTGGTTATCGCTTTAAAGACGTAGCGTTGGATATCAAGGTGGGAGATGAGACGCATCACCTTAAGTCGGACGTAGTTCTCCAACTGAATCTGACGTACAACGCCAATAAAACGAATATTAGAAAAATTAATCAGAATACCTCGCAAGTATCTTCGGGTTCGGAAGTGTGGATGGCTGAAATATCGGCAGAGTATTCGCTTTCGTCGAGTCTCAGTCTTCGCGCTTTCTTCCAAACAAATATCAATCATCCTTTTGTATTTAACACTTATCCCAACTCCACCACCAAGGGTGGCCTAACTGTCAGATTTAGCTTCTAATGGACACAGATCGTTTTAAAAATTTTGAGCATGATGTTCGTAATCTGGTTCTCGCTTTTGAGAGGCAGCAAGGGGCGGATTATCGCTATTTTGATGTTGACCAGTTAGAGATAATTGCAGACTACTATTTGGAAGTGTATGATGTGGAGGG
Organism: Bacteroidales bacterium; assembly: GCA_024400545.1. Taxonomy (GTDB): domain Bacteria; phylum Bacteroidota; class Bacteroidia; order Bacteroidales; family P3; genus Colimorpha. The sequence continues at coordinate 11,639 of JAKSMO010000039.1, forward strand.
ATTGGAGGCTGCGGTGAAATACGGAGAGCAACTGTTCCCACTAAGTTCGGTGATACGCTTACGGAGGGCTCATTTGCTGAGTATGCAGGGCATGTATCAGCAGGCATTGGAGATTTTGAAGGATTTGGAACACACCGAACCTGACAATACCGACGTAAGCTATGCTTTGGGCGCCGTGTATAGCATGTTGGGCAAACCCAGGCTGGCCATTGATTATTATGAGAAAGCTGCTGCCGACGGCTATCAATTGGATATGATTTATGGTAACATGGCTGACGAGTATTACCGTATTGACGATAAAGACTCGGCCATAAGCTACTATAAGAAGTCGATAGATCAGAATCCTGAAGAAGAACGCTCGATGTTTAACCTAGCCTGTGCTTTTAATGAGCTGGGCCGCAATATTGAATCGGAGGAGTATTTCACCCATGTGGTGACGGAAAATCCTTACTCCAAATCGGCATGGTTCACATTGGGCTCGGTGTATAGCTGGCTGTCGCTTTATGAGAAAGCAGCCGATGCCTTTGAATATGCCATCGCGATAGACAAAACGATGTTTAACGCATATCTGGGTCTGTCGGATGCGTACCGATTCTCGGGCGATTTGAGCAGGTCGGTACAAGCGCTGCGGGATGCCATACCCTATGCCGACGACAAGCCTTATGTGGTTTACTGTATAGGAAGAATATATCTTGATGCAGGTAATTATCACACGGCATCTACCTATTTTCATGATGCGATAAAGGAAGACCCCTCGTTTGCGTTGGCATGGAATGATTTGGGCAGGTGCAGTCAGAGTCTGGGGTATGTTGACGAAGCGGCAGGCTATTACCGTAGGGCCATTGACTTGGATCCCGATTCGGACGAACATTGGGTATGTTTGGCCGACTTGTATATGTCGTCGTCGCGATATGCTGAGGCTTGTGCCCTTTTGGAAAGTGCCAGAACAGAAGCGGCCGACCGATTTGTTTTTGATTCGCGTCTCATCTATTGTTATTTCCGACTAGGACGTCGCAATCGATTGTTCAGTCTCCTCCAACAGGACGCATCGCAGTATGCGTCGCTGTATCATACACTCTATAATCAATATCCCGATTTGTCTTCAGACCCCGAGGTGGTCAATAATATAGCAATACTATCAGCAAAATAATATTATGAAAAGAACAATAATCCTTATCCTTCTGACTTTAGGTCTGTGTCAGGCTACTATGGCTCAGGAAAAGCCTATGGACATCACTTCGTCGAACATTGCCGAGCAGGTGCGCGGAACCGACAGCTCTTCGTCGGGCTTGGTGGCAGATGTGCTTACCTGGTATGACGCCCACATGAATTATCAGGCCGTTGGTTTGTTGATGACTTTGGAAAGCTCCTTTATCCCTTTCCCTTCAGAAGTGGTTATACCGCCGGCAGTGTATGTGGCCAGTAATCCCGACACCAAGGGTGGAATGAAAATTTGGCTCATTGTCTTGTTTGGCACATTGGGCGCCATGTTGGGCGCATACATCAACTATTTTCTTTCGCGATGGCTGGGCCGCCCTATCATATATGCCTTTGCCGATAGCAAGGTGGGCCATTTGTTGCAACTGTCGAAAGAAAAGGTTGAGCGAGCCGAAACCTATTTTAATGCCCATGGCAATATATCCACATTGGTGGGTCGTCTGATACCGGTGATTCGTCAGCTTATTTCAATCCCCGCAGGTCTTTCGAAGATGAATATTGTGGCCTTTTCGGTTTTCACATTTATTGGTGCCGCAGTGTGGAATTGTGTGCTGGCCTTGTTGGGCTATTTGGCATATCGTGTTGCCGACCCTTCTATAATACAGCAATATAGTCATCAGCTCTCGGTGATAATTATAGTCCTTTTCTGCGTGGTCGTGGCCTTCTTTGTGTTGCGAGCCATTATGAAAAAACGTCGTTCCAGCAAATAAAATGATTATGTCAGACCAGCGTGATTCCCAACCAATCGATTTTGAACATTTGGTAATGCGCAAGAATCGTCCGTTGCCTAAGGCCGGATGCAGCTGGGCTTTCTTCATTTTTCTGGGAATACTCTTGATTGGAGTAATAATAATGTATATTAGATATAGATACGCAAACTAACAATAAACACCCCATGGATTTTCCAATACTCAACACCAAGGTTTATGATAAACCATTAGTCTATCTTGACAATGCGGCCACCACTCAGAAGCCTCAGCAGGTTATTGATGCGTTGACTCAGTACTACCTTACTCTCAACAGTAATATCCATCGTGGGGCCCATTATCTGGCCAATCAGGCTACAGAACGTTTCGAGGCTGTGCGTAGGCAGGTGCAAGAGTATATCAATGCTCCGTCGTCAGCACAGGTGGTCTTTACCCGAGGCACCACAGAAAGTATCAACTTGGTGGCCTCGAGTTTCTGCCAGAAGTTTCTGCATGAATATGATGAAGTGATAGTGTCGGGGATGGAACACCACTCCAATATTGTACCTTGGCAGCTGGCTTGCGAAAGGGTAGGGGCAAGGCTGAAAGTGATTCCATTCTCAGACGAGGGTGTGCTGGACTTGGATGTGTACGAGTCGCTATTCACCAAGCGAACACGCTTAGTGGCGGTGAATCAGGTTTCCAATACCTTGGGCACGGTCAATCCAGTGAAGGAAATGGCGGCTATTGCGCATGGACATGGCGTGCCTATTCTTGTTGACGGAGCTCAGTCGGTGGCCCATATGCCGATTGATGTGCAGGATATTGATTGCGATTTCTTCTGCTTCTCTGGCCATAAGATGTATGCTCCCATGGGAGTAGGCGTTATGTATGGCCGTCAAGAGTTGTTGGAACAGATGCCTCCTTATCACGGTGGCGGTGAAATGATTAAAGAAGTCACTTTTGAAAAGACTACCTATAACGAACTGCCTTTTAAGTTTGAAGCGGGTACACCTTCGGTGGCCGATGTGCTGGGTTTGGGTGCCGCAATAGACTATATCAGACAACAAGGCATTGAGAATATAGCTCGTCATGAGGAAGAATTGATGCGATATGCCATGAGTCAGCTGAAAGAAATTCCTAATATTCGCTTTATAGGAACGGCACCGCACAAGGCCGGAGTGATCTCGTTCTTGATTGGTTCGTCTCACCCTTATGATGTGGGCACCTTGCTCGACAAGTTGGGAATAGCTGTTCGCACCGGACACCACTGCACCCAGCCTATCATGGATCGATATGGTATTCCTGGCACAGTGCGAGCTTCTTTTGCCAGCTATACTACTAAGGAAGATATCGATGCGCTGGTTGCCGCGCTTCATCGCATTGCTCCCATGCTTGATTAATGAAATAATTAAAAACGTACACTCGTGCTACAAACCCTACATATAGAAAATTACGCGCTTATCCAGCAAACCGATATTACTTTCGATTCTGGCTTTGTTGTCATTACAGGTGAAACTGGAGCGGGCAAGTCTATTATGCTTGGAGCCCTAGGCTTGCTTCTGGGGCAGCGGGCTGACACTCAAGTGCTTTCTGAAAAAGAGCGCAAATGTGTGGTGGAGGCCACTTTTGATATATCGGGCCTTGGTTTGGCTCCTCTTTTTGAACAATACGATGCAGAGTATGACGATGTGCTGATTCTCCGTCGTGAGATTTTGCCATCGTCAAAGAGTCGCGCTTTTGTCAATGATACGCCGGCAAACCTTCAGTTCCTGAAAGAACTGGGGCCGCATATTCTGGATATTCATTCCCAGTATCAAACGCTGACGCTCACTTCTTCTCATTTCCAAACTGAGCTTCTCGATTCTTTCTCAACTACCCGACTGTTGGAGCAATATCAATCGGCCTATGTCCGATATACTTCGCTGAAGCGTCAGTTGGAGGCGCTCACAGCGCAGGATGCTCAAAACAACCAGGTGTTGGATTACAACCGATTTTTATTGGAAGAATTGCAGAGCGCACAACTGCAGGCCGATGAGCAGGCTGATTTGGAAGAAGAGGCTCAGCTGTTAGAGCATACTGGCACCATCAAAGACGCACTGGCTTTGGTTCTTTCGATTTGTGATGGTGATGGCAATTCTGACGATTCGGCAGTGTCTCGCCTGGTTGCGGCTCGAGGAGCGTTATCTCATATCACAAGTTATCATAATGCGGTGGAATCAATGTATCAACGGATTGATTCCACGCTGATAGAACTGCAGGATATCATGTCGGACGTATCGTCGCTGGATGACAAGCTACAATTTTCACCCGAAAGACATGCTTATGTTACCGAGCGTCTTGACCTCATATATCGTTTGCAGAAAAAACACAATGTCGATTCTGTTTCCGCACTGATTGAGGTGCGAGATCGGCTGGAGGCTCAGGTTCAAGATGCCGAGAGTCTGGATGATCGCATCCGAGAAGTAATGGAGCAGGTGGATAAGGCATATGCTGAGCTTCAGCATCAAGCCGAAGTTCTCACACAGTCTCGTCATGATGCTGCCGCAGTTCTGCAACAATCGATAATGCCCATTTTGGCACAATTGGGTATGTCGGCTGCTCGCATTGTGGTAGAAGTGTCGCCGGCAGCAGATTACGGTCCTATGGGCCATGACAATGTCTGCCTTTTGTTCAATGCGAATCAGGGAGGTTCCCTTCGTCCGCTGGCCGAAGTGGCGTCGGGAGGCGAGCTTTCTCGCTTGATGTTGGCAGTGAAATCTATTGTCACTCGGCGTAATTTGTTGCCGACCATAATCTTTGATGAAATCGATAGTGGTGTTTCTGGCGACATCTCTGTGGCTGTGGGTGAGATAATGCGCGCAATGGCGCAGCACATGCAGGTTGTGGCCATCTCGCATCTGCCGCAGTTGGCAGCCAAAGCCAACCAGCATCTCAAAGTGGCCAAGGCTTTGGAGTCCGACAGGACAATTTCGCGAATCCGTCAACTCGATCCTACTGAACGTATCACCGAGATTGCCGTCATGCTGTCATCTAATCCCCCCACCCCCTCGGCATTGCAAACCGCCCGTGAATTGATGAGCTAAGAAAGCACCCTTTATTCAAATATAGTAAGCACCCATAAAATATTAAAATGAAATACATCATATCCATCGTCACCCTACTCCTCTTTGCAGTAACACTTTTTGCCCAAAATTTAGAACCGGCACGACTTGATAGTCCTTTGCGTATTCCGGCAGCGCCTTCGGGTACCTTTGCCGAAGTGCGTTCCAACCACTTTCATGGTGGACTAGATCTGCGCATTGGCGGTGATGAGGGTGTGGGTCTTCCCGTTTATGCTCCGGCCGATGGTTATGTGTCCCGTTTGCGCATTTCGGCTTATGATGGAGGAAAAATGTTGTATATCAATCATCAAGGTAATATAACCACCGTGTATCTGCATCTAGATTCCTACCATGGAGAAATAGCCGATTATGTGCTTGATTTCCAACGCAGAAATCAGTGCTATTCGTTCGATACCACTTTGTCGGAGGGCGTTCTTCCTATCCGTCGCGGACAAATCATTGCCCATGCGGGCAATAGTGGAATGAGCGGCGGTCCTCACCTACACTACGAGGTTCGCAATACGCGTACGCAGCAGAGTCTAAATCCATTAGCCCATGGTGTGACTATTCATGATACGATTGCGCCATTGCTGCGAGGCGTGCGTCTAGTTCCTGTTGACAAGAATACACGCATCAATAGTGGCAAGTCGGCTCATCAGGTGGATTTGTCCGACAAACCTATGGCTTTAGGCTCCGAGACTAATCCAATTCCGGTATTCGGTCGCTTTTATGTAGGAGTGTGGGCATCCGATCGTTCCAAAGGATCAACGTTGAATAATGGATATGAGCGTATAGATATGTGGGTGGATGGGCATCCGTTCTTCCAATACAATGTCAACAAGATAACTTTTGGCGACACTCGCGCCATTAATGCCCAGCTCGACTACTCTCATTATCTGTCAACGCATGAGTCCTATATCCTTTCCCGACGCTTAGAGGGTGACCCGATGCGCCCTGCCCGAACTTATGGCGACGGGTCGATAGGGTTCATTCCATCCGATACCACATTGCATCGACTCACCATTGCAGTTACTGACTACAATGGAAATCAAACTGTAAAGTGTATCTATTTGCGCAATCGTTTTGAAACATTAGTACCAATGCACGATGTGCCTGAGCATCCTTCGTATCATCTGTTCTCCGATAGTCTCTCTGTACGTTGGCCTCTCAGCATTTCGCGTGGTAATTATCAAATTGAAATGCCTGCAGGCATGACCTACTACGATGATCTTCTGACACATGGTGTACAGTCCGATCGCCGATATATATCCCCAATTGTCACTGTGCGCCCATGGCGTAGCCCATATCCGCCTCATCGCACATGGACCCTTCGTGTCCCACTGCCTATCGGCTACGAACCAGAGCAATTAGTACTCTGCCGTTTGGACAATCGAGAAAATGCCTCGGCCCTGCCTACCCGTATTGTCGAGCGCAGAGTGGAAGGAAAACATGGTCGTTGGCTTGAAGCCGATGTGCGTCAGTGGGGCTCGTTTGTGGTAAAAGCCGACACTGCTGCCCCGTGGGTGAAGCCTATCAACTTCAAGTCGGGAGCGAAATTTACCGGCAAAGTGCTGAACCTAAAAATGAGTGATAACCTTTCTGGTGTGCGCTCATATCGATGCTTTATTAATGGAGAATGGGTGCTTTCAGAATTCGATGGCAAATCGGCAACGCTGTCTATCAATCTGTCGCAAATTCCCGCGGACGAAAAAGAGATTACCCTCAATGTGTTTCTGACCGATTGTTGCGAGAATGCCCGTGAGCAGATTTTTGTCATTAAGCGAAAGTGACAAATTGAGCCGTGCTATATTATTCATTAATTGAGGCTGTCTTTCGGTGTGGTTAGTGCCACAGAGGGCCGTCCAATACCCTAGTTGACCCATCGTGTATTCTGTTAAAAGAAGAAGGATTCTGCCGATTGTGCAGTGGAGGTGTGGCGAAGGTGAGTGAGTTTAGCAATAAGTGTTTTTTGATATGATACCAAGTTCGAAGCCTGAAAACGCTCCTGGATGCAATCGGGTAATTGTTTGATTTATAGGGTGCAATAATTTTTAACATAAATATTTTTTAATTTTCTAGGAAAATATCGTTTTTTTTTGCTATATTTGCAGTGCATATTTTTGGTTTAGGGCAATAGTCAAATTGCTGTAACAGAAAGTATTGTCAAGCTTTTTTAACAGATAATTAACAAACAAAATAATAAAAATTAACATTTAAACACATTTTAACAATGGCAGAACAGAAATTCCGTGTCGAGAGCGATCTTCTCGGCGAGAAACAGGTCCCTGCAGAGGCCTATTACGGTGTACAGACTCAGCGTGCTATCGAGAACTTTCCTATCTCTGGCCGCAAACTCAGCGATTTCCCCAACTTCGTTAAGGGTCTCGCTATTACTAAAAAAGCTGCCGCTATCGCTAACGGCCAGGTGAACATGATCACCAAGGAGCAGAGCGAAGCTATCCAGTTTGCTTGCGACGAGATTCTCGCTGGTAAATATATCGACCAGTTCCCCGTTGACATGATCCAGGGCGGTGCCGGTACTTCCACCAACATGTGCGCAAACGAGGTTATCGCTAACATCGCACTCGAGCACATGGGTCACCAGAAGGGTGAATACCTGAAGGGTTGCATGCCCAACGATACCGTTAATGGTAGCCAGTCCACCAACGACGCTTATCCTTGCGCAATCCACATGGGTCTCTACCTCGAACACCTCGAGTTTATGGGTCACCTCGATATGCTTGCTAAGAGCCTTGAGAAGAAAGCTGAAGAGTTCAAGAACATCATCAAGATGGGTCGTACCCAGCTCCAGGATGCAGTTCCTATGACCCTCGGTCAGACTTTCGGCGGTTTCGCAGCTGCTATCCGTCTTGAGATGGAGAACCTCGACCACGCTGCTCAGGAGTTCCTGACTCACAACATGGGCGCTACCGCTATCGGTACTGGTATCTGCGCATTCCCCGGCTACAGCAAGCTCTGTGACGAGGCTCTGCGCAAAGTTACCGGTTGGAATGTGAAGCTGGCTGGCAACCTCATCGAGGCTACTAGCTCCACTGCTTGCCTCGTGCAGTACAGCGGCGCTATGAAGCGTTTCAGCCTCCGTCTGAACAAGATCTGCAACGACCTCCGTCTCATGGGTTCCGGTCCCCGTTGCGGTCTCGCTGAGCTCCACCTCCCCGAGATGCAGCCCGGTTCCTCCATCATGCCCGGTAAGGTTAACCCCGTTATCCCCGAGGTTATGAACCAGATCAACTATAAGGTTATCGGTAACGACACTTGCGTTGCTATGGGTTGCGACAATGCACAGCTCGAACTCAACGTTATGGAGCCCGTTATGACCTACGCTTGCTTCGAGAGCGTTCACCTGCTGATGAACGGTGTTGACACCCTCCGCACCCGCTGCATCGACGGTATCGTTGCTAACGAGGCTCGCTGCAAAGAGCTCGTTGAGAACTCCATCGGTATCGTTACCATGCTCAACCCCTACATCGGTTACAAACAGAGCACCAAGGTTGCTAAAGAGGCTCTCGAGACCGGTCGCGGCGTTAAGGAACTCGTTCTTGAGCACGGCTACCTCACCGTTGAGCAGTATGAGAAGATCATGCAGCCCGAAAACATGCTCGAGCCCGTCTTCGTTGAAGGCGTTCCTCTGAACCACTAATCGAAATTTGGAGTTGTGAAAAAGTGAACGGTGAATGGTAATTAGTGTTTAGTGTGGCGACAGCCTCAAATCACCAATCACCAATCACAAGTCACCAATCACACAAATTCAATAAATTCCGTCCAGGTTCCAATCTGGTAGAGTCCTTTTTACGGGGATTCTGCCAGTTGGAACTTGGATTTGGTAACACCAATTTATTTTTCAAAAACACCAATGACAAATATTATTAATATCAAAAAAGGCCTTGACCTGCCAATGGTTGGCGCTGCCGAGCTGCGTGTAAGCGACGCTCGCAGCATTGCCACCTACGCTGTAAAGCCTACCGACTTTGTGGGTCTTGTTCCCCGCATGAAGGTGGCTGAGGGCGACACAGTGGCAGCTGGCGATGTGCTGTTCTGCGACAAGAAGGACGAGCGCATCCGCTTTACCTCGCCCGTGGCAGGCCGCGTGAAGGCTGTGGTGCGAGGCGAGAAACGCCTCCTGCTGGCCGTGGTGGTTGAGAAGGACGAGAATGCCGCTCCCACCAAGGTGGAGACCAAAGACCTGAAGGAGATGATGCTCCAAACAGGCATGTGGGCTATGCTGCGCCAGCGTCCTTTTGGTTGCGTGGCTAATCCCGACGACAAACCTAAAGCTATTGTGGTGAGCTGCTTCGACAGCGCTCCTTTGGCTCCTTGCCCCGATTTCCTGCTCCAGGGTCGCGAAGAGGAATTTGCCAAGGGCGTTGAAGCTTTGGCTACCCTTACCAGCGGCAAGCTGCATCTCTGCTTCCGCAAGGATCAGAAGTTGATGGCTGCGGTGAAGGCAGGTAAGAACGTGGAATGCCACGTCGTGAATGGTCCTCACCCTGCAGGTAATGTGGGCACTCAGATAGCTAAGATCTGCCCCATCAACAAGGGTGAAGTGGTTTGGACAATGAATCCTCAGGATATTGCCAACCTCGGCCGTACACTGATGACTGGCGAATACTGCCCCGAAAAAGTGGTCGCAGTGGCTGGTCCCGAAGTAAAGGCTCCTCAGCATTACCGTGTGATGGCAGGTGCTTGCGTCGAAACTCTCGTCAATGGTCAGCAGGGCCGTATTATCAGCGGCAATGCTCTCACCGGCACCAAAATCGCTGCCGATAATTTTGTTGGCGCATACGACAGCCTCATCACCATCCTTCCTGAAGGCGACTACTACGACTTCATGGGCTGGTTGATGCCCGGTTTCAACAAATTCAGTTTCTCACGCACCTTCCTCAGCGGCTTCACCGCTTGCTGCAAGAAGACCTGCGCCAAACTGCCTAAGTTTATGGCTCCCAAGTTTGATACCAACACCCACGGTGAGTGGCGTCCGCTGGTATTCGCTGGCGAGTTTGAGCGTGTCTTCCCCTTCGACATCTACCCCATGCAGCTTATCAAGGCTTGCATCGTAGGCGATATCGAACTGCAGGAGAACTTGGGTATCTACGAGGTAGAGCCCGAGGATTTCGCTCTCTGTGAATTTATCGACACTTCCAAAACTGACATCCAACCCATTATCCGTCAGGCTTTGGAGATTTTAAGAAAGGAGGCTATGTGATGCAGATGAATGGCTTACGTAACTTTATCGACAAAATCAAACCCACCTTCAGCGAGGGCGGCAAATTCCCCTGGCTGAGTGCTACTTTCGGTGGTTTTGAAACTTTTGCATTCACCCCCAACAAGGTGACTACCAAGGGTAGCCACGTCCGCGACGCTGTGGATATGAAGCGCGCCATGATCACTGTGGTCATCGCTCTCATCCCCGCAATGCTGTTCGGTATGTGGAACATCGGTTACCAAACCTCTTTGGCTGGCAACCTGGGCTACACCTTCTGGCAGTGCTTCGGCTTCGGCCTCGTTCGTATGCTCCCCATGATTGTGGTGAGCTATATCGTGGGTCTCGGCATCGAGTTCACTTTTGCTCAGATTCGTGGTCACGAAATTTATGAAGGCTACCTCGTTTCGGGTTTCATCATCCCCATGATTGTACCCGTTACCACCCCCCTCTGGCAGCTGGCTCTTGCTGTTGCTTTTGCCGTAATCATTGGCAAAGAGGTGTTTGGCGGCACTGGCATGAACTTCCTCAACCCCGCTTTGGTGGCTCGTGCCTTCCTCTTCTTTAGCTATCCTACCCACATGTCGGGCGACAAGGTGTGGATTGCTCAGGATCTTTTTGGTTCCGACGCCCTCACCGGTGCTACCACCATGGGTGAACTGGCCACCGGTATTAAGCCCTCTGCTTCGGTTCTCGACATGATTATCGGTACCGTTCCCGGCTGTACTTGCGAAACTAGCGTTATCGCAATCGGCATTGGCGCCCTCATCCTCTTGGTGAGCGGTATTGCCAGCTGGCGCACCATGCTCTCCGTCTTCATTGGCGGTGGCTTGATGGGTCTGCTGTTCAATGCTATCGGAGCCAACGAATACATGCAGCTCCCCTTCTACTATCACTTCATCATGGGTGGTTTCGCTTTCGGTGCTGTCTTTATGGCTACCGACCCCGTCACCTCTGCCCAGACCAACTGTGGTAAGTGGATTTATGGTCTTTTGATTGGTGCTTTCGCAGTGCTGCTGCGTGTGCTCAACCCCGCTTATCCCGAGGGTATGATGCTCAGCATCCTGCTCATGAACTGCTTCGCTCCTCTCATCGACCACTGCATCATTTCCCGCAACATCAAAATGCGTCAGCGTCGTGCTGAGGCAGGAAAGGAGGTTAAAGCATGAAAAACTTTAGCAACAAGTATATCTTCATCTACTCTGCAGTAATGGTGGCTATCGTGGCCGTCATCCTGTCGGTTGTGGCCATGGGCTTGAAAGAGCGCCAGGACAATAACATCCGCAATGAGAAGATGCAGGTGCTGCTGGCAGCCATCAACGTGAATGTAACTCGCGATGATGCTGAAGCCAACTATTTGCAGTACTTTACCGAGGAACTCACCGTTGCCACTGACGGCACCGTGATCACTCGCTTCAATGTTTCCGAGGTTGACGCCAAGGAACCCACCCGCGCTTTCAACATCAAATTGAAAGACCAGCAGAACCTTGAAAAGGCTGGCCAGCAGGGTGCTTTCCCCGTGTATGTGTTCAACAAGGACGGCAAAAAAGGTTATGTGATTCCCCTTCAGGGCAATGGTCTCTGGGGTGCTATCTACAGCAATATCGCTCTCGAAGAAGACTTCAACACCGTGATGGGTGTGACCTTCAGCCACGATAGCGAAACTCCCGGTCTGGGTGCTGAGATCACCACCGAGAAATTCCAGGCACCCTTTATCGGCAAAAAGATTCTTGACGAGAACGGTCAGGTAGTCTCCATTGCCGTAAAGAAAAATGCCAACGCCGAGGGTATGCACGAGGTTGACGCCATCACTGGCGGCACCATGACCTCGAATGGTGTGGATCTGATGATTCGCACCGACCTGGCTCGTTATCAGAAATTCATCGATGCCACTCTTGGCAGTGCTGCTCCCGCAGAGGCTGCCGTTGAGGAGGCTGTTAACGAAGAGGAGGTAAATCATGAGTAAAATGTCGAAAATCTTCACCACTCCTTTGGCCAAGAATAACCCCATCACCGTTCAGGTTTTGGGTATTTGCTCCTGCTTGGCAGTAACTGCCCAGCTCAAACCCGCCTTTGTGATGGCACTGTCCGTCACCGTGGTTGTGGCTTTGGCCAACCTTATTGTTTCCTGCTTGCGCAACACCATCCCTCCCCGCATCCGTATTATCGTGCAGCTCGTGGTGGTGTCCGCTCTTGTTATTCTTGTCAACCAAGTTCTTATGGCCTTCGTATATGACGTCAGCAAACAGCTCTCGGTTTATGTGGGCCTGATTATTACCAACTGTATTGTTATGGGTCGTCTCGAAGCTTTTGCTATGAGTCGCAAACCCATGGAGTCTCTCATGGACGGTATCGGCAACGGTCTGGGCTATGGCGTCATCCTTGTCATCCTCGGCTTTGTGCGCGAACTGTTTGGTAGCGGCACCCTCTGGGGCTATCCCGTAATGGAGAAGCTTGGTCTCTACAAGATTGGTTACGAGAACAACGGTCTGGTCATCATGGCTCCTATGGCACTGATTCTGGTAGGTGTAATCATCTGGATTCAGCGCACCAAGGACACCGAACTCCAGGAAGATTAATTCATCACATTCCGAATAAAAGATAACAGAAAATAATATGGAATATTTAAATATATTTATCAAGTCGATTTTTATCGACAACATGATTTTCGCCTTCTTCCTCGGCATGTGCTCGTACCTGGCCGTTTCGAAGACCGTGAAAACCTCTGCAGGTCTCGGTATTGCAGTTACCTTTGTGCTGCTTATCACCGTGCCTGTCAACTATCTGCTCAACAAATATGTCCTCCAGCCTGGCGCATTGGCTTGGCTTGGTGAGTCGTTCCAGAATGTTGACCTCTCATTCCTCTCGCTGATTATGTTCATCGCAGTTATTGCAGCTATCGTGCAGATTGTGGAGATGGTGGTTGAGAAATTCTCCCCGTCGCTCTACAACTCCCTGGGTATTTTCCTGCCCCTTATCGCTGTAAACTGCGCTGTGATGGGTGGCTCTCTGTTTATGCAGCAGCGCGACTATTCCAACATCGGCGAGGTTGTCAGCTTCTCTCTCGGCAGTGGTATCGGTTGGTTCATCGCCATCGTTGGTATCGCAGCCATCCGCGAGAAACTGCGCTACAGTCACATCCCCCCCGCACTCAAAGGCGTGGGTATCACTTTCATCATCACCGGTCTCATGGGCTTGGCATTCATGAGCTTTATGGGTATCAAACTTTAATACAGATTAGCAATGACACAGACTATCATCACATCTTTGGTTGTCTTCCTGGTGGTCATCCTGATCCTGGTGGCCCTGCTGCTTTTGCTTCGCGCCAAGCTGATGCCCTCAGGTAATGTGAATATCACTATCAACGACGACAAGAAATTGGAAGTGCCTACTGGCAATTCTCTCATCTCTACCCTTGCCGAGCAAAAGATTTTCCTTCCCTCCGCTTGCGGTGGTAAGGGCTCTTGCGGCCAGTGCAAATGCCGTGTGCTCGAAGGTGGTGGCTCTATCCTTCCCACCGAGGTGGGCTTCTTCACCCGCAAGCAGATCCAGGACCATTGGCGTCTTGGCTGCCAGGTTAAGGTGAAAGAAGATATGAAGATCGAGGTCCCCTCCTCTATCCTCAGCATCAAGAAATACGAATGCACCGTGGTTTCCAACCGCAATGTGGCTACCTTCATCAAGGAATTCAAAGTGCAGCTCCCCGCTGGTGCTCACATGGATTTTGCTCCCGGTTCGTATGCTCAGATTGAGATTCCTAAGTTCGATATCAAATATAGCGATTTCGACAAGTCTCTCATCACCGACGAGTATCTGCCTGCATGGGAACAGTTCAAGATGTTCGACCTCCGTTGCGTGAACCCCGAACCCACCGTCCGCGCCTACTCCATGGCTAACTATCCTGCCGAAGGCGACGTATTTATGCTCACCGTTCGTATCGCAACTCCTCCTTTCAAACCCAGAGATCAGCATGTGCCCGGCGGCAACAACTTCATGCCCGTCAATCCCGGTATCGCTTCGAGCTACATCTTCTCGCTCAAACCTGGCGACAAGGTCATCATGTCCGGTCCTTATGGCGAGTTCCACATCAAGGAGCACCCCGAGGATATGCCCAACAAGCCCGAGATGATTTGGGTTGGTGGTGGTGCCGGTATGGCTCCTCTCCGCGCTCAGATTATGCACATGGCCAAGACCCTCAAGTGCACCGACCGCCAGATGCATTACTTCTACGGCGCTCGCGCTCTCAACGAGGTGTTCTATCTCGACGACTTCCACCAGATCGAGAAGGAGTTCCCCAACTTCCACTTCCATCTGGCTCTCGACCGTCCCGACCCCGCAGCCGATGCAGCAGGCGTGCCCTACACTGCCGGCTTCGTCCACAATGTTATGTACGAAACCTACCTGAAGGACCATCCCGCTCCCGAAGATATCGAGTACTACATGTGCGGTCCCGGACCTATGAGCGCTGCTGTGGTTAAGATGCTCGACAGCCTTGGCGTTCCTGCCGAAATGATCGACTACGATGACTTTGGCGGTGGCGGCAAAAAATAATCACTACGCTATCAAGTAACTGGGCTTAGGCCCACACAAAGCCTAAGCCCTTTAAAGCTAGTAACAAATAAAGTATAATAAATAAAAACACAATTCAAATGAATTTACCCAAATTACAATCCATTACCAAGAAGCTCTGCGTTGCCCTTCTCGGCGGCTTCCTGCTCATCTTCTTGCTGTTCCACGCAAGTGCCAAC